>JAFSFK010000036.1 GCA_017435245.1 Oscillospiraceae bacterium
GGTTCTGCGCAACTGTGGTATCGACCCCGAAAAGTATTCCGGCTTTGCCTTCGGTATGGGTCTGGAGCGTATGGCAATGGGCCGTATGCGTATCAATGACCTGCGTCTGATCTTCGATAACGACGCACGGTTCCTGAATCAGTTCTAAGGAGGGATAGATTATGAAACTCAACAGAAAATGGCTGCACGAGGAATTCGTGGATCTGTCCCACATCTCCGATAAGGAATATGTGGAAAAGCTCACCGTCTTTGGCCAGAAGGTGGAAACCTATGAGCGCCTGGATGCTGAGATCAAAAATGTGGTGGTCGGTAAGGTAGTTTCCATCGTCCGTCACGAGAATTCCGATCATATGTGGGTCTGCCAGGTGGATGTAGGTCAGGAAGAACCTGTTCAGATCGTCACCGGTGCTCAAAACGTTCACGAGGGTGACCTTGTTCCTGCTGCACTGCACAATTCTTGGTTGCCCGGCGGCATTCATATTACCAAGGGGAAGCTTCGTGGTGAAAAGTCCAACGGAATGCTCTGCTCTCTGAAGGAACTGAACCTGACTTTGGGTGACTTCCCCTACGCCATTGAAGATGGCATCTGGATCATTGAGGAAGATTGCAAGCCCGGTGATGACATCAACACTGTCATCGGCAATGACGACACCATCGTTGATTTTGAAATCACCAACAATCGTCCTGATTGCTACTCCATCATCGGTCTGGCAAGAGAGTCCGCTGCAGCCTTTGGTCTGCCTATGAAGCATCACGAGCCTGTAGTCAAGGGCAGCGATGCCGGCTCTATGTACGAGATGTTGGACGTTGAAGTTCCCGCAGAGAATCTCTGCAACCGCTACTCTTCCCGTATGGTCGCAAATGTCAAGATCGGTCCTTCCCCCAAGTGGATGCGGGATCGTCTGCGTGCCAACGGTGTACGCCCCATCAACAACATTGTTGATATTACCAACTACGTTATGCTGGAGTACGGCCAGCCTATGCACGCCTTTGATTACCGCTATGTTTCTTCCGGTAAGATCATCGTCCGTGAGGCCGAGGAAGGCGAAACCCTTACAACCCTGGACGGCACTATCCGTCAGCTGGCTCCCGGTATGTTGGTAATTGCTGACGAAACCAAGCCCATCGGCCTTGCCGGTATTATGGGTGGTGAGAACTCTGAAATTCTGGATGATACCACCACTGTGGTCTTTGAGTCTGCGAACTTCAACGGCACCTCCATCCGCCAGACTGCCCTGGCTCTTGGTATGCGTACAGAATCCTCCGGAAAGTTTGAGAAGAACCTGGATCCTATGATGACTGTCCCCGCCGTTCAGCGGGCTTGTGAGCTGGTGGAGATGCTTCAGTGCGGCGATGTCCTCGATGGCATCATTGACATTGTCAACTATGTTCCCCAGCCCAAGACTGTGGAGCTGGAGTGCGATAAGATCAATGCACTGCTGGGCACCCAAATCAGCCGTGAGGATATGATCAAGTATCTGAACCTGCTTGAGATCCCCGTGGAGGGTAACACCATCCAGGTTCCCTCCTTCCGTCCCGACCTGAACCTGATGGCGGATATTGCTGAAGAGGTCGGCCGCTCCTACGGATATAATGAGATCCCCACTACCGCTTTCAAGACTTCTACGCAGGGCGGATACACGCCTATGATGCTCTTTGAAGCCAAGGCCGGCAGCCTTTGCCGTTCTCTGGGATATAATGAGATCATCACCTACTCCTTTGTTTCTCCCGCTATTTTCGATATGATCCGGCTGCCTGCGGATTCTGAGCTTCGCAATCCTATGAGGATCCAGAATCCCCTTGGTGAGGATACCTCTGTGATGCGTACCACAGCCCTGCCCTCCATGCTGGATATTCTCTCCCGCAATAACGCTTATCACAATAAGTCTGTCAAGCTCTATGAGCTGGCCAAGATCTACCTTCCCAAGGACGGTCAGATTCTTCCCGAAGAACCCAAGATCCTTGTTCTGGGTTCCTACGGTGCTAAAGAGAGTTTCTTCACGCTAAAGGGAGAATTGGAAGCTATCTTTGCAGGCTTGCGCATTAAGAAGGCAAGCTATTGCGCTGAAACCACCAATCCCACCTATCACCCTGGCCGCTGCGCAAAGGTCACTGTTGACGGTGTGGACGTAGGCTACATTGGTCAGATCCACCCCGTTGTTGCCAAGAATTACGGTATTGAGTGCGAGGTTTACTGCACAGAGATCAATTTCACAAAGATCTTTGATCTCCAGCTGCCCGATCCCACCTACACTCCCCTGCCCAAATATCCCACAGTTTCCCGGGATCTTTCCTTCGTTTGCGACGAAGCGGTAACCGTTGCTCAGGCAGAAGCTGTGATCGAAGCATCCGCTGGAAAGCTTTTAAGAAACATCCGTCTGTTTGATATTTATCGTGGAACCGGCATCGCCGAGGGCAAAAAGAGTATGGCATTTTCTTTGGAACTGCGGGCAGATGACCGTACCCTTACTGACGTTGATTCCGAGCAGGTAATGACCAAGGTCCTTTCTGCGCTCCAGAGTGAACTGAATGCTGTACTTCGTTAACGAAAATTTTACCAAAAGGTCTTTACACCCGTAAAAATTTAGGATATAATAATTCTAATATTCGGAAGGAGGTCGTTCCAATGGCGGACAATTTTAAAAGCACCATTAAATTTACCGTTCCCTGTGATGATAAAGAAAATATGCATCGTATTCTCCGCAGTGTGTTCGATGCTCTTAACGAGAAGGGTTATAACCCTATCAATCAGATTGTTGGTTACCTGTTGACAGAAGATCCGACCTACATCACCAATTACAATAACGCTCGTAGTATGATTTGTAAAATTGACCGTGATGAGCTTATGCAGGAACTGGTACACTGCTATCTGTTTGAAAAATCCTAACCTGCCGGGAGGCTTTTGCCACCGCAAAAGCCTCCCGCTTATTCTTTATGGAGGTACCTATGGCAGAAGAAATGAATGGCTTGACATATAAAGGGCATCCTTTGATGCGAAAAGATAATTTGATCTATTACGGCTCTATGGCAGATAGTCATATCGTAATGCTTCAAATTCTGGAGACGAAAAAGGTCAATGATGTTGACATTGCTACCCGTGTTTCCGTACAGCTGCAGTTGACAGACCCCGCCGCAAGCAGCCGTAACCGTGTGGTGAAAAAGGGCGAAAAAGCTGGTTTGTTCACCGCACTGGATTTTGGTTGTGTCTGGCTGGAGCGAGCCTTGGCAGGTAAATAAAATATCGTTTTTCAGCACCGTTCACAATGTGAACGGTGCTTTATATTTTTATTGGTGTTGGGTATACTAGCATAAAAGGTTGGTGAATTTATGGCTAAATACAAATGCGGACGGCAAAGCTTCCGGTTTGAAAATCCTCCAGCGATAACAACCTGGGCAAGTATTGCAGGTAAGAAAGAGTCGGAAGGGCCTCTTGCCAGCTATTTTGATAATACGGAAACAGACTCCTACTTCGGTGAAAAAACCTGGGAGCAAGCCGAGAAAAGAATGCAGCAGCTAGCATTAAAAACACTGGCGGCCAAGGCCAATATGCAAGAAACGGATTTTGACTTGGTATGCTCCGGGGACCTGCTCAATCAGTGCATCGGCTCATCTTTTTCCCTGCGAAATATGGGATTGCCCCACTTGGGATTATACGGTGCATGTTCCACTATGGCAGAAAGCCTGCTGATTTCTTCACTGGCCGTTGGCGGCGGTTTCTTTGAAAATGCAGTTGCTATGACATCTTCTCACTTTGCATCCTCCGAACGGCAATACAGATTTCCTCTGGGTTATGGCGGACAGCGCACACCGACAGCCCAGTGGACGGTTACCGGCGCAGGAGCTGCTCTTGTTCGCCCCAAAGGAAACGGTCCCAAGATCACAGCCTGTACAGTTGGTGCGGTCACAGACCTGGGCATCACAGATGCAAATAATATGGGAGCTGCAATGGCCCCAGCAGCACTGGCAACCATCAAGGCTCATTTTACTGATTTAAATAAGAAACCAGACGACTTCGACTTGATCGTTACCGGTGATCTTGGCCAACTCGGTAAGGACATTTTGCTGACAGTCGGTCAAAGAGAAGGCATCCAACTTGGTGGAAAACTTGCTGACTGCGGTACACTGATCTTTGATTTACTCAAGCAGGATGTGCACTGCGGCGGTTCCGGGTGTGGCTGCAGCGCTGTTACGCTTTGCGGCTATTTGCTCGATAAATTAAATAAAGGTAAGCTTAATCGAATCCTATTTTGCGGAACCGGAGCACTGCTTTCCCCTACCTCAACCCAACAAGGACTTCCCATTTCCGGCGTTTGTCACGCTGTGTCTATCGAAAGGAGCTGACAGTTTGGATTATCTAAAGGCATTTATTATCGGTGGATTCCTTTGTTTGATCGGACAAATTCTAATTGATAAAACCAAATTCACACCGGCCAGAATACTGGTCAGCTATGTTGTCGTTGGTGTTTTTCTGGGTGCGATCGGAATATATAAACCACTTGCGGAATTTGCCGGTGCCGGTGCAACTGTCCCTCTGACAGGTTTTGGATATACCCTGGCCAACGGCGTAAAGGAAGCAGTTCAGCAAGATGGATTTCTCGGAATCTTTACCGGTGGAATAAAAGCTGCTGCCGGAGGTATCACAGCCGCAATATTTGCAGGCCTAATTGCCGGTCTGATTTTCAAAGCAAAGGATAAATCCTGATCAACCGGGCAAAATAATATCACGGCCATGCCGTAATTCGCTTAAATGGAGGTTTCAAGATGAACAACCAGAATAAGAATCAGAGTAAGAACCAGAACCAGAACAACCAGAATCAGCAGACTCAGCAGAACCAGAACAGCAAGAATCAGAGCAGCCAGTCCCAGAATAACCGCTGAAAAAAACCGCCGAAGGGAATCCTTCGGCGGTTTTACTTATGGCAGCTCGACTTTAACAAAACGATTCATACAGAAAAAGTACAAATACGCTGACTTGATTGGTTTGTTATAAATCCTACTCATTGCATCTGCATATGCGCTTACCTGAGGAGCATACCCCATCGCACGTCCGATGATAGTTTCCTCAGTAACATAATCTGTTTTGTAGTCGATTATCGTAATACCATCCTGTTCGACCATCGCACAGTCCACAACTCCCTGCAGCAATATCTCATCGCCAGAAGTACCAAGGGAATAATCAGCTGCATCCTCCAAAATCGAAAACTTGAATTCACGCAGCAAGTTGTCGCAGCTGCGCAGCTTTTGGCCCAACGGCGTTTCAAACAGCTTCGCAATCAATTCAGGCTTCACTAATGCAGCATATTCCGCAGAGATCCGTTCTTCCGCAGCAAGCCGCATAACCTCGTTGCGAACGCCGTCAATATCGGAGCAAGCTTTATAATCAATATACTGCATAACACTATGCATAGCTGTGCCATAATCCGTTGAACGTACGCCGGCAGAAACAAATCCCGCCTTTCGAAACGTGTGCTTTTGTACTTGATTGGTATTCTCGGCAGCTTCCTGATCCTTCAAGCGGCCTTTTAGCTGAGTAGCCGTCTGTTTGGAAGGTGTTCTTGTAGATGCATCAAAAGCATATTGGAAAGACAGGGAGGTTTGCAGATGCTCGATCAACTCTTTTGGAATTTGCGCATTTTCCGAAACAACCCCACCCATATCTGCACCTGGATCCGGAGCTTCTGCCACTTTTATCATCCAGGCAGTTTCTTTTCCTTCCACACAATCCGGATGTCCGCCAAGGGCGAAGAATGCACCGGCCTCTGTGCGTCGCATTGCGGTCTGCAGCACCCAAGAACCGGGACAAGACACCTGAGATGTTAAGAGTAACGGATCACACAAATCCATTCGCTGCGCAATGTCCTGAAGATCAGCGCCAAGGTTCTTGACAGCATACGTCATAATCAAGCGATCCTTAGGCCGTGTCATAGCCACATACAATACCCGCAGTTCTTCAGAGATACTCTCCCCTATGATCTTTTCACTGATCGCCCGTTTTGCAATTGTAGGGTAGCGAACACGGTTTAATGTATCCACACAACTAAGTCCCAATCCGAACTCCTTATGACACAGCACTTGCGATCTGGCATTTTCCAAATTAAATCTTCTGGAAAGCCCGCATAAAAAGACTACAGGGAATTCAAGACCTTTCGATTTATGGATGCTCATAATCGTCACAGCACCGGACTCCTGAAGCTGACCGGGGTAAACCAATCCCTTCTCATCCATTGCGGACAGATGCTCAATGAATTGGCTCAAATCCTTTCTTCCGCCGCTCTCGAAGTCTGCTGCAATCTGGCAAAAAGTTTGCAGGTTTGAAGTTCTGACTTCTCCATCCGGCATCGCAGCATAAATACTGTCAATTCTCGTGCTTCGGAATACACGCTGCAGCAGTTCCGGCAAAGGGTAAAGCCTGGCATCTGTACGCAAGGAATCAAGCATATCAAAAAAGGCGGCGATCTTCGGATTCTCAGCTTTTTGTGCCGCCTCATAAATGCTGCAGTACCGATTTTCAGCACGAATTTCGGCAAGCTCATCCGCTGTCAAACCAACAACTCTGCCGGTGAGCACTGCGATCAACGGAATGTCCTGCAGCGGATTGTTAATGACCTGCAACCAGGAGCGAAGAGACGAGATCTCCTCTGTCTGCAAAAGGTCAATGCTTCCGCCTGTGGTACAGCGAATTCCTCTGTTCTCGAGGGCGTACATAAACTCACTGCCAACGGAACCGGGAGAACGAAGCAATATCACAATATCCTCCGGCCTGATCGGACGCAATGTATCCCCTTGCCGAACCATATGTGTACCATCCAGCAGGGTGCTGATCCTGTTTGCAACAAACGCAGCTTCCTCAGCGTAAGTATCCTCATTCACTTCGATACCATACAATTCTACTTCCGGTTCTCCAAGGGAGATATGCGGTATCCCCTCATATAGCTGTTCATCAGCACCATAATACAGTCCACCAACAGTTTCGGACATACAGGTTGTAAATACATCGTTGACCGCACTGATCACGCCACCGGACGAACGAAAATTGTTGCTGAGCAAAACCTTCCTTCCATCACCGGGCTGTGCGTTTTCTGCCGGCTGATAGCGGTTGTACTTTTCAACAAATATCTCAGGGTCTGCCAATCGGAACTGATAAATAGACTGCTTGACATCACCGACCATAAAACAATTGCCTTTTTTGAACGTAAGTGCTTCAAAAATCGCATCCTGGACAGCATTGGAATCCTGATACTCGTCAACCATTATCTCCCTGTACCTGCTGCCCAGTTCTCTGGCAATTGCCGTCGGCCCGGACCTTTTTTTACCTAAAAGCAGGTCCAGCATTCTATGTTCCAGATCTCCAAAGTCCAGAATCCTGCGGCTGCGCTTCCGGCGTTCATACTCACCGGAAAAGTTCCTTGTCAAAGCAATCAAGCCACGTGTGGCATCGCCGGTAGTCTTTAAATCCCACAGAATATCAGCGCTGAGGCCGGCAAAAGCACTGAGTTTCTTTTCAATACCATCCTTACAGCTGGTCCGGATAGCCTTGATTCGATCAGCCAGCTCAGCATCAGTGATTTTCTTCGAAAACACGAGACGCCCGTAATCGATCTGTTTTCTTTCAACAATCTCATCCCATGTCCGAGACGCACGTAAATACTCCAATTGGTCGATCGTCTGTGCCAGCACCTGCGTCGGTTTTTCCATCTCTATGGCCGCCGCAGCCAGCGCTTTACAGCGAGTAAGCGCATCAATTTGAAGACCTAAAAAGGACTTCAGATCGTCTATCAGAAATCTTCCCCAAATCGTTTCTCCTGCATCCGTTAGCTCGTCCGTATCTGCAGCAGCCTCGCACCATTGCAGCCAAGCATCGGGGTCCAAATGACAACGGGAACTTTGGTATACCTGTAAAACGATCTGAGGAATCTGGCGGTCATCCCGTCCAAGCCCCTGTGTGTCTACAAACGCACAGAAATCTGGATCCTCAGATGCACGATCATAGGTCTCATTTAAGACCTTATCCATCGCCGAGACCTGTAATTCCAAGCATTCCGTTTCATCAGCAACCCGAAAATCCGGTGCTATATCCATACTATATGCATATTCCCGGAGTATATCGCCGCAGAAAGAGTGAACCGTAGAGATTTTTGTCAAATACAGTCGCTGCATTTGCTGGCGCAAATGCCGATTGCCAGGTTCCTGTGCGATCAGCTGTGTCAGCTTTGCGGCGATTTTACCACGCAGTTCCGATGCTGCAGCCTTTGTATACGTGATGATCAGGAATTCATCCAAATTTGCCGGATGTTCAGGATCCGTAATATAGCTGATAAGCCGATCCACCAGAACCTTCGTCTTACCGGAGCCTGCGGCAGCAGAGACAAGGAGTTTGCCGCCACGATTCTTCACAGCCATTTCCTGCTGCATTGTCAGTTGCTCAGCCATTCTCCTTCATCTCCTTTTTCACTTCCTCCCAGAATCTCTGGGCAGGCATTGTTTTGAAATCACGCCGGCCTAACACATCCGCAGGATGACATACGGCACCGTAAGGGCAGAAGTTGCAGGCATTATGTGCACTTCCCCGGGTGTATGGATTTGCTTCTACGCAACCGGCAGCAATTTGATCGACCATTTTTCCAAGCAAGGAAAACACATATTGTTTCAGTAACGCAAACTGCGTTCGTTCCGCCAGATCACCGGAAATCGAACCGTCGCTTTTCCGCTTATAATCCAGTCGCTTGGGATATTCACCGGGTTCCATTGCATCAAGGACCTGCTCGTCTTTTAACAGTAATCCCTTTCGCTTCCAGGTTTTATCCCGTAGTTTCGTTAACTCTTTGACCGTAGGAGGACCATCAGTGCTCAGCATTGGAACACGGGCGGGAAAGTACTGCACACCAACCGGCACAGCATTTTTCCCCAACAGGCTCTCGCCCTGGTCCTCAAGAGCAAACAGATACAGCAGCATCTGCAGACCGTAACCGTTAAACACATCACAGTAGTCAAACTCTTTTTTTCCTGTTTTGTAGTCAACGACCCGGAAGTAATTCTGACCACCCTGTTTCCAGGCATCCACACGATCTACAAAGCCACGCAGCTGAGCGTCCATCAGCTGTCCGGGAATGGAAATTGGATCAACATCGCCTTTTCCGCCAAATGCAACTTCAAAGTCAACAGGTTCAAATTTACTCTGCCGCAGTTCGTCCCACAATTCACATACCACCATTTTCAGTTCTGCGCCGTTGCGGCGGAACAGGTAAGATATCCGCTGTGAATCGATTTGACCAAACCGTTCAGCAGCATATTCCTGAGAAAACCGGTCTGCAAGCTCCAAAGTTTCTTCCAGAGAAACTTTATGGAACCCACCTCGTTCCATAACAGTTCTTGCGGTATTTTCCAACACGGAATGGACATATGTTCCGAATTCAGCAGGATCAACGGTGATCGTTTTTCTCTCCTGGGCACGAATGCCGTATTTCAGAAAATATGACAACCGACAGTCAGCAAAGCTGTCTATCTGAGATGCGGATAGATTCAGTTTTTTACCATAGAGCTTTTCAACATTATCTCTTTTAATATCACCAAGGGTATGTTGAACCTTTGATTGCACAAAATCATATGCATCTGCGATACCGACGGCATTCGCAAGGTCCTGGCGGCCGCTTCGTGCCAACAAGGCACCAGCCTCGATTCGATCAACGCTCGCAGCCCCGAGCATCATACCGCCTTTTGTTTCGCAGTCCAGCATGGCAAGTAGTCTGCGGTAAATAAACGACGACTGTCCGGCAGGACAGGAAATGTAGACGGTCTTCTCCGCAGCACAAAATACACCGTAAATTTCCGCAAATTCCGCCTGAATGCCTTCCATCGCACCACCGGACAGCGGTACACCCAACTGCCGAAGAGCCACTCGCTCCTGATCTGTCAGAACCCCGGTAGCACCCGGATAACCGGGAAAACTCCCTTCAGCAGCACCAAGAATCAACAGGTGCTTCACCTGCATACAGCGCATCGCATTAACAGGTCCCACCATTACCGCATCCAGCACCGGCGGGATCGTACCTACATCATACTGGCTTAACAGTAAACGGAACAACCGGGTGAAATTCTCTGTATCCCAGCATGTCTGCCCCAGCACATCATACATCTGCTCCAAAGCAGACAAGAGGATTTCCCACAGCTGATCCAGAATTTGGGCATTTCTGTTATCACCGGATGCGTCCATTTCGTCCGCAAGCACAGCAAGGCGTTCAGCAAGTCGGATCTCTTCCAGGAATTCATAAAGTGCACCGACCTGCTGGGCAACGCTGGTTGCAGCCTGAAAACCTCTTCTCAAATTCTGCAAAGGGCCTACGATCTGCTCCCTTGCAGAATTCAATTCGGCCAATTTCTCCTGGGCTTCCTCCGTCATAACCGGTACAAGTCCATCCGGATTATTTGTCCATTCGGAAAGCCAGCGGTTACCGGAGATTCCCCACATCACCGTGTAGTTTTCGATCCTGTCGCAAATAGACAGTTCAAGTGGCGAGAGCATGGATTTTAAATAGCGGATAACATCGCTGCTTTCAAATCCGCCCAAAGCAGCATCTACAGCCGCCAAAACTGTCGTGATTACCGTTTTTTCCAGAATATCTTCCGTTCCAGACAGATAAACCGGAAGATTGCAGCGCTGCAGCACCATAGTCAAGGTGTTCTTATAGGCAGGCATATCCGAGCAAACAATACCGATATCCCGGTATCTGGCGCCACTGCGAATGAGCTGCAAAATTCTTTCCGCAGCACCAACGCATTCATCATAGACCGTATTAAAGCTACACACACGCAGAGTGTCCTTCAACGCAGGACACACCTGGATATCACCTTGAAACAGGTTTTTACGCAGATAGTCAAGTGCACCCTGTCTTGGTTCCACAGTTTGAATATCAAAAGGAATACCCGTATCCTTAACCCAACGCAGAATCTGGGACGCAGTGTCTGCCGCCGTTTCAAATGCAGGATCCGACGTATTTACACTATCACAATTTAAACTGATCACGATCCGGGGTGCATTCACAATCAAGTGCTCAAGGATCGCCATATGCTGCCGGGTAAAATCCGGAAAACCGTCAATATAGAACACATGCTCAGAAGCAAATGAACTATCTTCCAGCTGTTCCAGCAACCATGTCATCTGGTCAGACGGATCCCGCTTACCCTGTTTACAGATGGCATCATATGTTTCCAGAATAAGTGAGAGCTCCTCCAGTTTTTGCGCCAAACTGCCTTCCGTTTGCCCGGCTGCCCTATGCAGATCCTCCGGTGTGATACAACAGCGTTTGAAATCATCCACCGCATCCAGAAGGGCTGTCAGAAATTCAGGCCTTGTTTCCATAGATGCATAAGCCTTCAGCTTACTGTGCAGATGCCTTGCCGCCGCAGCCATCGCAACAAGACGTCCTCCGTTATCCAAGCACGGATGGATGCTATGTCCGGAGGCATCGCAAACACGTCTATACAGCCGTGTAAAAGAAAGAACCTCCGCAAATCTGCTGGATGTGTCTCCTGCCGCCTTGCAAAGTCGTCTTTCCGTGTCGTGACTGATCAATTCCGGCACCATCCAGATCCGATTCTCCTGTTCGTTTTTGATATCATCGGTGATCATCGAAAGCAGCTGATCCCGGTTAGCGACCCAGTCAGCACCCACTAAAAGTGTCAGCATACACAATACCTCCTTCCGAGCTTAATTGTATTATAGCATATGTCCGTAAAAACGGACAGAAATTTTTTAAAAGGAAAACCGTCCACACTGAATCTAAAGCAGAATGGACGGTTTTTGTTACACTGCCTTGGCAATAAACACATCAGGATAATTATCCTTCAGCATACTGCAAATAACAGCTGCATATTCAAAACTGGGCACGATGCCAAAAACAGCAGAACCAGAGCCGGTCATTTGCTGTGCTATGGATCCATAGCTGTTGAAAATGGATTTAATATAGTTCAGCTCCAAATGATCTTTTGTCACCACTGGATCAAAGACATTGAAAATATTTTCTACGATCTTGGAAAGGTCGCCGGAAAGCAGTGCGCTTTCCATCGCCTGATGATTCGGTCTCTTTCCGATAACAGTCTCATCAAGCTTGCGGTAAAGCTCCGGAGTAGAAACAGAAAAATCAGGTTTGCATACCACAAAAAAACAATCCGGCAGATCCGGCAACTTTCTCAGCCGCTCTCCCCTGCCCTCAACCATCGCTGTACCGCACAGAGTACAAAAGGGCACATCGCTGCCGACCTGTGCACCAAGCTCTGCCAGAGCAAGGATGGAGAAGGGGTTACCGTAATGCTTATTTAATGCTCTGAGTACTGCTGCAGCATCCGCACTGCCACCGCCTAAGCCGGCTTCTGTGGGGATGCGCTTGGTAATATGGATCGTGATACCGTTGGGATCTTTCCCTGTGGTGTCAAAAAACAATTTCGCCGCTTTCCAGGCGAGATTCCGCTCATCCGTAGGGATGCCTTCTTTTGTACAAACGATCTTCCAGGCATCCCCCGTATCAAGATCGATCTGTATGTCGTCACGAATGGAGATCGTCTGCATTACACTTTTAAGATCGTGA
>JAFSFK010000037.1 GCA_017435245.1 Oscillospiraceae bacterium
ATTGAAAGTTGAAAGTTGAAAATTGTGGTATTTTCCTTCGGAAAATAATTTAAAACGTCGGCGTAGCCGACACAATCATTTTCAATTTTCCATTTTCCATTTTCAATTATTATCGAGCGTCAGCTCGATAAACCGGAATTGACCGCAGAAAAACTGCCGCAGACTTCAGTCTGCGGCAGTATATTCTATGCATCATTTTGCCTTTGCGTTCTTCATATGCTCCTTGACGATCTGCAGGATCTCCTCGGGGGTATCCACAGGGCTGGCGATCAGCTTTTTGGGACACACCGCAGCGCACAAGCCGCAGGAAGTACACAGGTCATAATCAATGGTAGCCAAATTGCTGTCCACCTTGATGGCGTCGTGGGGGCAGATCTTCACGCACAGACCGCAGCCGATGCAGCCCTGGCTGCATCCACGCACCGTCACTGCACCCTTAGCGTGGGATGCACAAGCAATGATCACGTGCTTATCATAGTCCACGGGAATAATCAGATCACGGGGGCAGGCCTTTGCACAGGCAAGACAGCCGGTACACTTTTCACTGTCCACCTTGGCAACGCCGTCTACGATATGGATGGCGTCGTACTGGCACGCCTTGACACAGTTGCCGTAACCCAAACAGCCAAACTTACAGGCTAAGGGACCGTTACCGCCTACCTTGGAAGCCGCCACACAGTCGTGGAAGCCCTCATAGGTACCCTTCAGCTTTGCACCCTGCATATTTCCGTCGGAGTCCACACTCTTGTAGCCGGAGCAGCGCACCAGCGCCACCTTCCGTGCCACTTCGCCCACTTTAACACCCATGATCTCGCCCATTGCCTGAGCGCACTCATTTCCGCCGGAAGCACACAGACCGATCTGTGCCTCACCATTCAGCACCGCCTCAGCGTAGCCGCCGCAACCGGCAAATCCGCAGCCGCCGCAGTTGGCACCGGGCAGGCACTCGTTGAGCCGATCCAGTCGGGGATCGGTCTCCACATAGAACACCTTGGAGGCAGCCGCCAGAACCAGTGCAAACACCAGTCCCATACCGCCCAGCACGGCAATACCAGTTAAAATTTCACCCATATTGCCACCTCCTTAAAAGATCTTAAGGCCGCTAAAGCCCATAAACGCCAATGCCAGCAGACCGGCAGAGATCAGGGTAATGGGAAATCCCTTGAACGCCTCGGGGCAATCGGTCTTATCTACCCGTTCCCGGATGGATGCAAACAGCACGATGGCCAGGGTGAAGCCCAGACCGCCGCAGGCACCGTTGACCACACTGGCAAGGAAGCCGTAACCCTTCTGCACATTCACCAGCACCACGCCCAGCACGGCACAGTTGGTGGTGATCAGAGGCAGATACACGCCCAGCGCTTTGTACAGGGCAGGCACAAATTTCTTCAGGAACATCTCCACCACCTGCACCAGAGATGCGATCACCAGAATGAAGGCGATGGTCTGCATATACTCCAGCTCCATAGGGATCAGCAGCAGCTCATTGACCGCAAAGCAGGCAGCGGAAGCCAGCGCCATAACGAAGGTCACCGCCATACCCATACCCAGAGCCGTGTCGATCTTCTTGGAAACACCCATAAAAGGGCAAATGCCGTAAAATTTCACTAAGATAAAGTTCTCTGTCAGTACGGCAGACAGAAGAATACCCAGCAGGGCCTGAACATCCAATTCCATCACTTCACGCCCTCCTTCTTCTTACTCTGACGGCGGCGCATATAGTACTGGAATCCCGCCACCACAAAACCCAGGGTCAGAAAACCGCCCACAGGCATGATCATCTGCATAGCCGGATACCCTTCCGGGATGATCCGGATGCCCTCACCGCCGTTTAAAAGGCCGCCGCCAAAGGTACCGGAACCCAGCAGTTCCCGGATGACACACATCGCAACCAGCGCCACGGTGTAACCGATGCCCTGGAACAGGCCGTCCAGTGCAGAGGCAATCACGCCATTCTTGGAGGCAAAGGCTTCCGCCCGACCCAGAATGATACAGTTGACCACGATCAGGGGGATAAACACGCCCAAGCTTTCCGCCAGATCCGGCAAAAATGCCTGCAGCAGCAAGTCCACGATGGTCACAAAGCCTGCGATGATCACGATGTAGGAGGCAATGCGGATCTGAGAGGGGATCACCTTCCGCAAAGCAGAGATCAGCACATTGGAGCAGATCAGGATGATGGTAACAGAAATACCCATACCCAGTCCATTAAACAAGCTGGTGGTAATGGCCAGCACTGAGCACATACCCAAAAGCTGGACAAGCACCGGGTTTTTGGTCAGCAGGCCTTCTTCAAATTGCTTTTTCACATTCATAGTAAGGCCTCCTTAACCACCAAAATTTTTCGCAACAAACGCCAACGCCGCATTCACGCCCTCAGTCACCGCTTTGGAGGTGATGGTAGCGCCGGAGATGGCGTCCACATTTTCTCCCACCGCCAGAGAGCCGGACTGACCCACAAACTGGCCCCGGAAGGCTTCGCCCCTCTGGTTTTTCGCAGCCGCCACAGCACCCAGACCGGGGGTCTCGGTGTGGGAGATCACGGAAATGCCGGTAACCTCACCACGACTGGTGATGCCCACCATCAACGTCACCTCACCATCAAAGCCGATGGGAGCGACCTCCACAGCATATCCTTCCTCGCTGGCATAAGCGCTTTTGACAATGCCTGTATCCCCGGACAGGGTCATTTCCTCCAGTCCCTCCACACCGGGCAGGACCTCAGCGATGGCATCCAGGGTCTTTTGTTCCTGGATCGCTGCAATTTTATCCTTGGTAATGGTGTTGACACCGGCCAGCACAGCAGCCACGATGCCGCAGATCAGCAGCAAGGTCACTGTCAGCCGCAGGAAGTAAACCACAGTACTTTCTTTTTTCATCCCTTGGCCACCTCCTTTGCGGGAGCGCCGAATTTCTTGGGACGGCCAATGCGGTCCAACAGGACCACGCAGCAGTTCATGATCAGGATGGCATAGCTCACACCCTCGGGGTAGCCGCCAAAATAGCGGATCACCACTGTCAGCACACCGCAGCCGATGCCATAGACCACCTGGCCCAGCTTGGTCACGGGGCTGGTAACATAGTCAGTCGCCATAAAGATGGCACCCAGCATCAGACCGCCGGAGAGGACCTGAGCCGCCATCCATGTCAAACGCTCGTTGCCCCCCAGGGGGAACAGGAACGTCAGAATCGCCACAGTGCCAACAAAGGCAACAGGGATCCGCAGAGAGATGATCTTTCTTGCCAGCAAATACACAAGACCGATCAGCAAAAGCATTCCGGAGGTCTCACCGATACAACCGCCGATGTTACCCAGGAACATGTCCGTCAAAGATGCTTCCGGCATCACACCCTGTCCCATCTGGGCAAGGGGCGTGGCACCGGTCACCGCATCTGCGGTGGAAAAGATGCCTGCGGCGTTAGAGAAGCCGGGCTTGACCCAACTGGTCATCAGCGCCGGCCAGCTGAACATAAAGGCACGGGCAGCCAGAGCGGGATTGACGATGTTCCGTCCGATGCCGCCGAAGATCTGCTTAACGATGATAATGGCGAAGAAATCGCCGATGATAATGCACCAGTAAGGAATGGTCACGGGACATACAAAGGCCAGCAGTACACCGGTCACCACAGCAGACAGGTCATAGATCTTGCTGGGGATCTTCGCAATTTTGTTGTAAGCCCACTCAAAAAATACACAGGCAGCAACGGATACCAAGGTCACCATCAATGCCCGCAGTCCGAAAAAGTACACACTGCCCAGCAGTGCCGGTGCCAAAGCGATGAGCACATCCCGCATAATGGTCTGGGTTGTAACAGGGCTGTGAACGTGGGGAGAGCTGGAGATGGTCAGCTCATAAAAATATTTCATTTGTGCCATCAAACTGCCTCCTCACTTTTTTACCGCTGCAGCGGCTTTTCGGATGTAATGCTTACCGGTGCGGAACGCCAGCACCAGCGGCACAGAGGCCGGGCAGGTGTAGGCACAACAACCGCACTCGATGCAGTCCATCATATTCACAGACTTCATCTCCTCCACATCCCCGGCAAACATTGCCTTGTACATCAGTACCGGCATCAGATGCATAGGGCAGGCATCGATGCATTTGCCGCAGCGGATGCACCGGGAGGCTACCACATCATATTTGTTCTTCTTGCCCAGAATGGTCACGGCGTTGGTTCCCTTGATCACCGGCACCGCCAGATCGTACTGGGCTGCGCCCATCATAGGGCCGCCGGAGAGGACCTTGTAGGGATTCTCACTTCTGCCGCCGGCCTGGCTGAGGATATCAAAGGCCGTACCGATGGGCACCATCAGGTTCTTGGGTTCCATGACGATATCACCGGAAACGGTAACGATCCGGCGGATCAGGGGCATACCGTCATATACCGCATCGTGGATGGCCTTGCAGGTAGCGGCATTGAACACCGCACAGCCTACAGCGGCAGGCAAACCACCGGAGGGGATCTGTCGTCCGGTGATGGCATAGATCAGCTGCTTCTCCGCACCCTGGGGGTACTTGGAAGGCAATATATCCAGCACGATACCGTCCTTGGGATCCAACTCCTTTTTCAGCGCCTTGGCTGCGGCAGGCTTGTTATCCTCCATTGCGATGTGGGCACTGTGCAGGCCCAGGACCTTCATAATGATCTTAAGACCGGAGATCATCTCCTTGGGGAACTCCTGGCACAGCCGGTCATCAGCTACTATGTAAGGCTCACACTCAGACACATTGACAATAATGGTATCCACCTTACCCATACCGGAGCTGAGCTTCACGTGAGTGGGGAAGGTTGCACCGCCCATGCCTACGATACCCGCCTCCCGAATAATGCCCATCAGCTCCTGGGGTGTCAGGGCATCCACCTGCTCCTGAGTCCGGGGCTGGATGTCGGGGCACAGGGTGTCCAGATGGTCATTTTCAATGACCACGCTCTGCATCAGGGTGCCACTGGTGTGGGGACGCATCTCCACCGCCTTCACCACTCCGGAAACCGATGCATGGACGGGTACACACAGCCCCTCGTTGTCGCCGATCTTCTGACCCATAGTCACCTGATCGCCCTTTTTTACCAGGGGCTTGCAGGGTGCGCCAATGTGCTGGGACATAGGGATTACCAAAATGTCCGGCTCCGGAAAATTCTGCACCGGAGAATGCTCTGCATAATGCTTGTTTTCCTTCGGGTGGATACCGCCAAAGAAAGAAAACGCCATAACCATCACCTCGTAAAAGCTACACGGCACAATACCGCATTTTATAATAAATAATAATACCGCAAAGTTTCCGTTTTGTCTATATAAAATCCGGCAAAAAGCTCTTGTTTCTCATAAAAATACTAACTTATCGATACATTTTGACGGAAATCGTCCATTCACCGCAGCTCCCCTCTCCCCGGTACAAATTCCGATTTATCGAGCTGACGCTCGATAATAATTGAAAATGGAAAATGGAAAATGATTGTGTCGGCTACGCCGACGTTTTAAATTATTTTCCGAAGGAAAATACCACAATTTTCAACTTTCAACTTTCAATTTTCAATTCGCTCGTC
>JAFSFK010000038.1 GCA_017435245.1 Oscillospiraceae bacterium
AAAGTTGAAAGTTGAAAATTGTGGTATTTTCCTTCGGAAAATAATTTAAAACGTCGGCGTAGCCGACACAATCATTTTCAATTTTCCATTTTCCATTTTCAATTATTATCGAGCGTCAGCTCGATAAACCGGAATTTATCCGTCATTTTATGATTATTCCCTGTTTATAGAAAAAGATTTTGAAAAAACCTTTTCAATTACGATAAAATATTGTAAACTATTAGGAAACGACTGAATCGGAGGGCATTCCACAGATGGAACTGGAGATCCTGCAAGGCACCATCGCAGGTGTTGTATTTCAAAATTATGAGAACGGTTATGCCGTTCTGCGTCTGCGGATCCCCGATGGTGACACCGTCACCGTGGTGGGCACCATCCCTCTGCCTGCCGTAGGCGAACGGCTGATGGTCACAGGGAAGTGGTCCAGCCACGCCAGCTACGGCAAGCAATTCGAAGCAGAATTTTTGGAACGGCTGATGCCCCAGACCACCACGGAGATCCTGCAATACTTATCCAGCCGGGCCATCAAGGGTATTGGCCCCAAGATCGCCGGGCGGATCGTGGAGCATTTCGGCGATCAGACCCTGGTGGTTATGGAGCGGGAACCTGCCCGGCTGGCTGAGGTCAGCGGCATCTCCGATTCCAAGGCCCAGGCTATTGGTGAGGAATTCCGGCTGCAGTTCGGTATGCGCCATCTGATGGAATTTTTTGCTCTGCACCATCTTCCCGCTGAACTGGCGGTCAGAACCTATAAGCTGTACGGCGAGACCACCATTGACCTTTTATACGATGACCCGTACCTTCTGATGGACGAAGGTCTGGAAGCCCCCTTCGGCGCAGTGGATAAGTTTGCCATCGAACTGGGCGTGGATGCTGATGATCCCCGGCGTGTGGATGCCGGTATTCTTTTTGAGCTGCGTTATAATCTAAACGCCGGTCACAGCTTCCTGCCGGAGGATAAGCTGGCTGCCGCCACGGCGCAGCTTTTGAATGTGGACAACGCCACCGTCCGGGAAAGCATCGACCGGCTGCTGCAGCTGGAACGGCTGAACCGGGATACCCTGGCAGGGATCACGGTTTTATATCTGCCGGAATTGTTCCGTTCTGAGGTCTACTTCACCCGGCGGCTGCTGGAATTCTCCAAAGGCACCTACAAAGCACCTGCTTTTCTGGAAAAAAAGCTGGCTGCCGCTGCCCGGCAGAGTGGCCTCACCTATTCTGCCCAGCAGGAGCAGGCTCTCCGGGAAGCTGCGGATTCCGGTCTTTTGCTGATCACCGGCGGTCCCGGTACCGGTAAAACCACCATTGTACAGGGCATTTTGTCCCTGTACGATCAGATGGATCTGCATTGTATGCTCTGCGCCCCCACCGGCCGGGCAGCCAAGCGGCTCAGCGAGGTCACCGGTCGGGAGGCCTCCACCATCCACCGCCTTTTGGGTGCGGGGATCGATCCTCACACCGGAAAGCTCTTTTTCTGCAAGGATGAAAACGATCCCTTAAAAACCGATGCGGTGATCGTGGATGAAATGTCTATGGTGGATGTGCAGCTGCTGGGGAGCCTCTTGCAGGCCATCCCCCAAACTGCCCGGCTGATCTTAGTGGGCGATCCGGACCAGCTGCCCCCTGTGGGTCCGGGTTTTCCCTTCAGTGACATGCTGCGCAGCGGTGTTCTCCCCTCTGTCCGGTTGACGGAGATCTTCCGGCAAGCCCAGCAGAGTCTGATCGTTATGAACGCCCACCGGGTCAACCGGGGTGAGATGCCTCAGCTGCGGGATGTGAAGAATGACTTTTTCTTCCTGCCCTCCCGGAGCGAGGATGCTGTTGGGCAAACCATCGTTGGTCTGTGCGCCACCCGTCTGCCTCAGAATATGGGCATTCCCGCCGCTGAGATCCAAGTGCTGACCCCCACCAAAAAGGGCGCTGCCGGCACCGCCAATCTCAATAAACTCCTGCAAGCCAGCCTGAATCCTCCCTCCCCTGCCAAGAAGGAACGTCCCTTCGGTGATTTCATTTTCCGGGAGGGCGACCGGGTGATGCAGATCCGCAACAATTACGATATCCTCTGGAAAAAGACCGACGGCAGTGCCGTGGGCACCGGTGTTTTCAACGGTGACGTGGGCATCATCCAATCCATCGATCCGGCAATGGAGACTGTTACGGTAATTTTTGATGACCGTCAGGCAGATTATGATTTCACCCAGTTGAACGAGCTGGAGCTGGCTTACGCTATGACCGTCCATAAAAGTCAAGGCAGTGAGTACCGGGCTGTTGTCCTGTCCGCCTGGAACAGCTCACAGTATTTGCTCAGCCGCAGTGTTCTCTACACTGCCATTACCCGTGCCAAGGAACTGCTGATCATCGTTGGCCGGGAGGAGACCGTGGCAGCTATGACCAATAATGCCAAAACCGGCCGCCGGTATACCGGACTCAAGCTGCGGCTGCAGGGAAAGGTGGAAAAAAATGTTCCATAGGCTCTGGACAGTCCTGTTTCCACCCCGGTGTATCCTGTGCCGCCGGTTTCTGAAAAAAGAGGAAACAGATCTGTGCCACCACTGCCGGGAACACGCACCGGAAGTAACCAGCGAAAAATTTAAATTTTCCT
This sequence comes from Oscillospiraceae bacterium, assembly GCA_017435245.1. Classification (GTDB taxonomy): domain Bacteria; phylum Bacillota; class Clostridia; order Oscillospirales; family Oscillospiraceae; genus Faecousia. Next base: position 2,603 of record JAFSFK010000038.1, read on the forward strand.
TTCTTGCACGATGGTGCGCTATATGGTATTATAAGGATGATGTGCGAAACAGCATCCTTCGGTACAAGTTTAACCGCCGTCAAAGCTACGCCGACGCTTACGGCAGACTCCTTGCTATGAAGCTGCAGCGAACGGGTATGGATAACTTTGATGTGCTGACTTGGGTTCCGGTAAGTTTTCTGCGGCGCTGGAAGCGTGGCTTTGACCAGACCGAGAACATTGCTCTGGTCGTTGCCCGGGAACTGAATGTTCCTGCGATCCGGACGCTGAAAAAGATCCGTCACACACCGCCCCAGTCCGGCATTTCCAATGCCGCCGCCCGGCGGGCAAACGTTTTGAACGCATACCGGGTCATAGATTCCGCTCTCGTCCGGGATAAAAGCATCCTGCTGCTGGACGATGTGCTCACCACCGGTGCCACGGCTTCCGAATGCGCCAAGACCCTGTGTCTTTCCGGTGCCAGGGAGGTCAGCTGCGCTGTGGTGGCAGTCGCTCCCCACGGAAATAAATAATACGAGCATTCCAATTTATGTAGGTGATTAAAATGGCAATCCAACTGTTTTCCAACGACCTGGGTATCGACCTGGGTACATCCAATGTGCTGATATATGCCGACGATCAGGGCATCGTCGTCCGGGAACCCTCTGTAGTTGCGGTGGACAAGAACACCGGCAAGATTTTACAGGTAGGTGCCGCTGCCCGGAATATGCTGGGCCGGACCCCCGGCAACGTGGTGGCAATGCAGCCGCTGAAGGACGGTGTGATCTCCGACCACGAGATGACGGTAAAAATGCTGCAGACCCTGTTCCGTTCCTCTACCAAATCCTCTCTGTTCACCCCTAAGCCCAGAACGGTCATCAGCGTTCCCAGCGGCGTTACCGAGGTGGAAGAGCGTACCGTGATCAACGCTGCCATTGAGGCAGGTGCCCGGCGTGTATACCTGATCGAGGAGCCTCTGGCTGCCGCCTTGGGTGCCGGTCTGGATATCAGCGGTCCTAACGGGCATATGGTAGTGGATATCGGCGGCGGTACCACCGACATTGCCGTGCTGTCTATGAACGGCGTGGCCACTTCTTCCTCTATGACTATCGCCGGCATCGCCTTTGATGAGACCATTGCCCGGCACATCCGCCGCAAATACGGCATCGTCATCGGACAGGCTACCGCTGAGGATGTAAAGATCCAGATCGGCTCTGTCTATCCCCGGAACCAGGATATCACTATGTTGGTCAAAGGCCGTGACGCCAAGGGCGGTATGCCCCGGGAGACGGAGGTCCAATCCTCTGAGCTTCTGGAGCCGCTGATGCGTATGGGCCGTATGATCGCCGACGAAGTGTTGGGTGTTCTGGAGGACACCTCCCCCGAGTTGGTAGGCGATATCGCTGATAACGGCATCACCCTCACCGGCGGCGGCTGCCAGATCTGGGGTATGGATATGCTGCTCAGCGAGCGCACCGGCATCCAGTGCACCATCGCCGACGATCCGGAATCCTGTGTTGCCATCGGCTGCGGCAAGAGCCTTGCCTGGATCAATCACATGCAGGAAGGCCCCATCAACATTGCCAGAAAGCGCCTGATGCGCCAGTAATTTCATATAAAAAAGTCCTGCCTCTCGGCAGGACTTTTTTGCGCCACAAATCCCGGTTTATCGAGCTGACGCTCGATAATAATTGAAAATGGAAAATTGAAAATGATTGTGTCGGCTACGCCGACGTTTTAAATTATTTTCCGAAGGAAAATACCACAATTTTCAACTTTCAACTTTCAATTTTCAATTCGCT
>JAFSFK010000039.1 GCA_017435245.1 Oscillospiraceae bacterium
AGTCGCCGTCCTCACGGGCGATGGTGACCTTTGCGTAGTTATCGGTGCCGGTGAGCAGGGCCTTGTTGTAAACGAAGTTCAGAACCAGCTCGTTGCCCAGGGTCATAGTGGAACCGGAGAAGTCAAACTTAACGATGGGCTCCACATAGTCGGGATCTGCCTCGCCGCAGACAGAGCAGGTGCCGTTTTCGTAGCTGTGACCGGAGGCAGGAATCTCTTCGGTATAGCTGTCTGCACAATTACCGCAACTATAGGTCTTAACACCGGGATTCTCGCAATCGGGATCAGTGGTAACTTCGGCAGCATACTCGTGATAACCGTCGGTACTGCTTGCAGCATTCCAGCACAGCGTTTTTCCCACATTCTTGTAGGTGATGCAGTCGGGATCCAATGTGCCGCCGGTCAGCTTGATAATGCCGGTGGTTCTGGGCAGATCCGCATTGGCGGAATCCTTTTCCCAGCTGCACACGTCAATACGGGCATCGGCGGAAAGATCCTTCACATTCAGCTGGGATACATTCTGCAGCAGAACGCCGGTAGCAAAGGCATCCCGGCCGGAATTGGTAGCCTTATTGCTGTGGATCTGGCTATTGCCCAGGACGGTGACGGTATCCTGCTTTGCCCAAACGGTCACGGCACCGTAGTACTTAACCGTATTGCCGGTGATGGTGCAGTCCTTAATGTTCATCACGGCTGCACCCTGCGTAAAGATCGCTGCGCCACGGTTGGCAGAGTTACCGGTGATGGTAACCCCCTCCAGGTCCACGGTTGCCTTATTGGCAATGACGGCACCGCCGTTGGTGGCAGCGGAGCAACCGGTGATCTGGGTATCATAAACGTGGATATTGGCGGTATAGGTCTGGATCGCACCGCCGTTGCTGTCGCCGCTGGTTGCGGTTGCCTGGCAGTTACTGATGGTGCCGCCGTTAATGGTCACATCGGCAGGGGTCAAAGTCCTATCTGTTTCGGTAAAGGAGTTTGCAAATACTGCACCGCCGTTCTGAGACTTACAGCCAGTCATATCGGTGTTCGTAAAGTCCACATCGGTGCCGGTGGCATAGATCACACCGCCGTAATTGGTACCGGTACAATTGGAAATATCCGCACCGTTGACGGTTACCTTTCCCTTGACAGCGGCAATAGCGCCGCCACGGTTTGCGGTACAACCGGTAATGACCGTGCCACTGCCGATATTCAATGTCGCATCCTGAATATAAATGGCACCGCCATAGTTGCCGTGACAACCCGAAATGACAGCGTTGCTGATATTTACGGTACCCAGCTGGGCATAGATGGCACCGCCGTAGTAGCCGGTGTAGTTGCGGATCTCGCCGCCGCAAATATTGATGGTGGAAGAGCTGTACATATCGATGAGGCCGCCGTACTGGGCCCTGGCATTATTGCCGCTTCGGCCGTCAATGATACCGTCGTACATATCAAACCGACCGTTGGCACCGGCATACAGACCGACTACCATACCCTTGGTGCCGGCATTATTATTCAGCTTTGCATAGACAGTACCGGCAGAATAGTTGCCGTTTGCGTCGGTCTTTGCGGTACAGTCGGTGATGGTCAGCTTACTACCCTCGGTAAGCCAGAACACACGGTCGGTCTCGCCGGTGATACTGTGACCGTTGAGGCAGATGACGACCTCCTGACCGATGTGCAGCTTTGCGCTTTCGTACCAGGTCACATCCTGGGTCAGGCAGTAGTGGCCACTGTTGTTCAGCTCGGCAACATCGCCGGTCCACTCTACCCACTGGGCATCCGCACAATGCTCGCACTTGTGGTCGTGCTCCATCACAGTATCCACGGTATTGGCAGTAATGGTCACATCACCGGTAACGGTGGGAATGGACACAACACCGTCAGCATAGCAGCTGGCAGTGACATCCTGACCGCCCATTGTGACGGTAACTTCGTTGAGCACGCTGTAGCCGTAGTAAGTACCCAGCTCCAGTTGGAATGCAGCGCCGCCCAGCACAGCCTTGGGGGTGCCCTGCATACTCATCACATTGTCAAGTTCATAAGAAACATTATAAACTGCGTTGCCACTGGGAACATACTTGCTGTTCTTCAAAATGGCGGAGACAAAGGCATTGGTCATTGCGTCCATACCCTTTTGGCCGGGATGCAGAGCGTTACCGTCCATCATAATGTTGAAGGCGGCAGGCTCGGAGATGATACCGCTGTCGTTATACAGGTCCACCACATAGCAGCCGAATTTATCAGCCATCTTCTTCACATCGGCGTTAAAAGCAGTGGGCTGGGCAGAGGTGCCCTTGGCAGGCAGCAGCGTGAAGCAATAGACTTCCGCATCGGGGTATTCCTGGCTGATCTTATGCAGGCAGATAGCATAAGCCTCCATACTGGTGGTGGGGGTTGCGTAGGTATACGCACCGGCAGAACCGGTGATCAGCGTATCAAAGTCAATGGCATCGAAGGTTCCCACATTAGCCTTATCGTGGGTCACATCATTGGTACCCAGATAGAAAGCAATGATGTCAGGCTTCTGACCGGCATTGTCGCCGGTATCATCGTGGAGCTGCACGCAGCGATCCACATAGGCACCGGGAGTTCCGTTTTCCTTCAGCAGATAAGAGCCGCTCCAGGCATTATTGACCAGCAGGTCCATGCCAAGCGTATCCACAGTCTGCATCCACCAGGTATAGCTGGGATCGGTAACCGACAGTGCGGGATAGTACTTCCAGTTGCCGGCAATGGTAGAGTTTCCGGTTTCGGCAGCCGCACCGTTGGACACGCCCTCATAGGTAGAAATACTGTCACCCAAAACGGACAGGGTCTTGCCCTCCAGCAAGGTGGACAAAGACACAGTTTCAGCCTGTGCCTGCAGCTTCACCTGGGGCACCAGAACCGCCAGCATAAAGACGGCCATCAGCACACAGATGATTCTCCCAAGATTTCGCTTCATAGAATTGCTCCTCCTTGTTATTTTTCCAAAAATCCATTGAATGTAATAAGGGTAAACTGTCACAATTCAACAATTGTATTATAGAACCCAAGTGCATTTGCGTCAACAGGTCCCTGTGAGCGTTGGACGATTCGTGGAGAATCTTGGAATAAAAGTGAAGTTTCCATTTTCTGCCCTGTTTCTTTTTTCCGTTGACAGATGGCACAACCATGACTATAATAAAATTTAGCGAAATAGGCATTTTGCCCTGTACTCAATTAAAATCAGCTGAAAACCAGCTCAGGAGGTTACCAAAATGGATGTATTAACCAGACTTGCCAATTCCATCGTCGTTCCCGTTGTTGTTCTCGATAAGGTCGAGGATGCCGTTCCCACCGCTAAGGCAATGGCTGCCGGCGGCGTGGATACCATGGAGATCACCTTCCGTACCGCTTGCGCTCCCGAAGCTATCAAGGCCGTTGCCGAAAACTGCCCCGATGTTCTGGTGGGCGCAGGTACCATCGTCAACCTGGAGCAGTGCAAGCTGGCTGTGGAAATGGGTGCTAAGTTCATCGTCTCCCCCGGCTTCAGCGAGGAAGTGGTCGCCTGGTGTGTGGAAAACAACATTCCCGTTGCTCCCGGCTGTGTCACTCCCACCGAGATCATGGCGGCTCTGAAGCACGGTCTGAAGATGGTCAAGTTCTTCCCCGCCAATGTCTACGGCGGTCTGAACGCCATGAAGAATCTGGTTGCTCCCTTTGTGGGTATGAAGTTCCTGCCCACCGGCGGTGTCAACTCTGCCAACATCAAAGAGTACATCGACGCTCCCTTCATCCACGCCGTAGGCGGCAGCTGGGTCTGCCCCAAGGCTGACATCGCTGCCGGCAACTGGGATAAGATCACTTCTCTTTGCGCCGAGGCCCGCAAGGCTGCCAAGGGCTAATCTTTTATAAATTTGAAAGGAACATTATAATGGCAAGAATCATTACTTTCGGCGAACTGATGCTGCGTCTGCAGCCCTACAACTACGAGCGTTTCGTTCAGTGCGATCACGTGGAATTTACCTTTGGCGGCGGCGAAGCAAACGTTGCTGTTTCTCTGGCTAACTACGGCATGGATGCCGCATTTGTCACCAAGCTGCCCGCCCACTCCATCGGTCAGGCTGCCGTCAACTCCCTGCGCCGCTACGGCGTTGACACCTCCAAGATCGTCCGGGGCGGCGACCGTGTGGGCATCTATTTCAACGAGAAGGGTGCCTCCCAGAGAGGTTCTGTGTGTATCTATGACCGTGCCCATTCCGCCATCCAGCTGGCTGACCCCGCTGACTTTGACTGGGACAAGATCTTCGACGGTGCCGACTGGTTCCACTTTACCGGCATCACCCCCGCACT
>JAFSFK010000040.1 GCA_017435245.1 Oscillospiraceae bacterium
AGCGAATTGAAAATTGAAAGTTGAAAGTTGAAAATTGTGGTATTTTCCTTCGGAAAATAATTTAAAACGTCGGCGTAGCCGACACAATCATTTTCAATTTTCCATTTTCAATTATTATCGAGCGTCAGCTCGATAAACCGGAATCTACCTCTCTTTTTTCGTCATAAGCAGCGCCACCGCAACCGCCGCCACGCCCCCTGCCAGTTTTCCCAGGATCATGGCCGGCAGCAGCTGGGGAGCAAACCCGGCGGTGAATCCCATATGATCTCCGAATACGAATGCCGCCGATACCGCAAACGCCACATTCACCACCTTGCCCCGGTAATCCATCTTCTCCACCAGATTGAAGGTGGCGATGGAGTTGGCAAGGCTGGCAACCAGCCCGGCAGCGGCAGTGTCACCGATGCCCAGCAAATGCCCCAGCTTCATCAGCGGTTTTCTCAGCAATTTCGTCACCACAAATACCAGCGGGAACGCCCCCGCCAATACGATGGCGATGGAGCCCACGGTCTGAAATCCCACCTCTACGCTTTCCATCCCGGGGATGATGACAAATCCCGTCAGCGCCTCCACGATTGCCGCCGCCAATCCGGCGGTGATCAGCGCCACGATGCCCTTGCCGAAGATGGCAAAACCTTTGATCATAGCCTTCTCCGCTTTCCACAGCCCCAGAGCGATCAGTGCCGCCAGCACCGCCACCGGGATGAGGTTGCGCAGCACCATCAGAACCGGGAATCCCGCCACCAGTCCGCCCACCAAAAGTCCTACCGGGATGGTGACGATGCCCGCCAAAATCCCCTTTGCCAGCGCCGGGCGATCCTCTTCTTTTAATATTCCCAGCGCCACCGGGATGGTAAACACGATGGTCGCTCCCAGCATGGAGCCGCACAGCACACCGCCAAAGGCAGCCGCCTGGGGATCTTCCGTCATCTGCAGCGCCAGAGCGCCACCGCCCATATCGCAGGCTAAGATGGTGCCTGCGAACATAGCGGGATCCGCCCCCAGCAGCCGGTAAACCGGCACCACCACCGGTTTTAAAAGTCCCGCCAGTACCGGAGCCAGGGCGATGATACCCACCATAGCCAGGGCAAGGCTGCCCATAGCCAGAATGCCGTTTTCAAATTCCTGCCCAAGGCCAAAGCGGTTGCCGAAGATACGGTCCACCGCCCCCAATACCGCAAAGATCCCCATCACCCAGATCAGCACCTCGTGTGCAGACATAACATCCTCCCTCTCAACTTCCGATTTGTTACCAAATTGAAAATTGAAAGTTGAAAGTTGAAAATTATTGTGTCGGCTGCGCCGACTATTTCAATCATTTTCCGCAGGAAAATACCACAATTTTTCATTTTCAATTTTCCATTTTCAATTATTTATTATTTCTCCGGATCCAGTATTGCCACAACCGCAGCATCCACCGGCGCTTCCATGGAGAACCGTGCCGCAGCACTGCCCAATACCAGCAATACCTTGTCGCCCTTCCCGGCACCCACCTGGTCTGCCGCCACGATCTCCCCCTGGGTGGTGCTGACCACCAAAAAGGTCTGCCCCATAAGGCACTGTGCCTTCCGGCTGGACCAAACCGACCCAACCACCGTCCCGATCTTCATAACATCCTCCCTTCCAAATTCCGATTTAACGCTCTGACGAGCGAATTGAAAATTGAAAGTTGAAAGTTGAAAATTGTGGTATTTTCCTTCGGAAAATAATTTAAAACGTCGGCGTAGCCGACACAATCATTTTCAATTTTCCATTTTCAATTTTCCATTATTTAAAATCTCTTTCGCCAGCGGCGTCAGTACCGCCCCGGCTCCCGTCACTCCCCGTTTCCGCACCGAGCAACCGCACCCTCTTTCTCAAGTGCTCCGTACTCCTTAAACCGCTAAAGGGAAAACCTGCACCGCCGGCGATGCGTGCCGGGAGGGTCTATAGGGAGGGCGGCTTTGATTGCGGGAGCAATCAACTCAGCGCCTCCCTATACCTGTTCTTTGCTGACTTTCTTGCAGGAGCAAGAAAGCCAGTCGCCAAAGGCGAAATCATAAACCGTCCAATATTTCCTTCGCCAGCGGCGTCAGTACCGCCCCGGGAGCGGGACTGCGCCCTTGGGCTTTCATCGCTCTCGCCTCCTGGGCGGTGATGAGCGTTCTCTCACCGCCGGACACAAACTGTACCCCCCAGCTTTTCAGCTCCCGCCGCCGGGAGGCCAGGGATGCTCCCAAGGCTCTGTTTTTCTCCGCCTTGGGAAACCCCGGCTCATACAAAACCACCGTCATCCCCTGCGCCAGCGCAGCCAGCATTTCCTCCGGGTATGCCCCCAGCACCTGCCCGAGGGTCAGCGACCCGATCACCACGCAGTCGAAATCCTCCGCCGCATATTCATACCCCAACGGCGGCTGATTGCCGATCAGCAGTGCCTTCATTTTAGTATCCTCCCCAGATCGCCCTTTTCAAAGCCGCAGGCGTTGGCTTCATCGTAATCCAGATGAACAAAGGTGGCGAATTTATCGCTCACCCGCACCGCCACATCCTCAAAAATGAGGGGTCTTTGGGTAAACACCTGCAGCCGCACCGTATCTTTATCCTTGACCCCAAATTTCCCGGCATCCTCCGGGGTAATGTGGATGTGCCGCTGGGCGCAGATGACCCCTTCATCCAAAACCACCCGCCCCAGCTCCGTTTCCAGTACCGCCCCCGGCGACCCGGCCACATCTCCCGAAAGCCGCACCGGCGGTGTGATACCCAAGCTCCGCCCGTCCGTCAGGGAGATCTCTATTTGGGCTTCCTTCCGCTCGGGGCCCAATACCGCCACATTCCGAAATTCCCCCTTGGGACCTTTCACCGTGAGGCGCTCGTTGGCAAGAAACTGCCCCGGCTGGGAAAGGGGTCGTTTTTCCGTCAACGGATGGCCGAACAGAGCAATTGCCTGCTCCTCGGTCACATGCACATGCCGCCCGGACGCTTCCAGCTCAATAAAGATATTCTTAAGAACCCTGTCTACCAGTTTATCCATACTTCCTCCGTTAATAATTGAAAATTGAAAGTTGAAAGTTGAAAATTATTGTGTCGGCTCCGCCGACTATTTCAATCATTTTCCGAAGGAAAATACATCAATTTTCCATTTTCAATTTTCCATTTTCAATTCCCTTCATCTGCACCATAATCAAATACAGGAAACTGCTCATCCGGTTCAGCGCCTGCACCATATCCTGCCGGTCCGGAAAAGCCTCCACCGCCTTAAGCTCCACCTGCCTTACCAGCGCCCGGAGCCGGTTGACCACCAGCAACGCCCCACCGTCTGCCGCCGAGGGCATAAAATGGGCAACGCCGTAGAAATCCTGCGGCCGGTGGGAGCGCCTGCGCAGCGCATCCTCGTCCATCCCGCCCAGGAGAAGATCCCCCACCGGCTCGTTCAGAACATCGCAGCGGATCAGCCGCCGGGCAAGCTCCAAAACCTCCCCCAGCTGCTTTTCCTGCCCGGGGCAATCGCCAATCGCCAGCAAAAGCTCCGCCTCCAGGATATCCACCGCCCCCCGGAACCGGATCCGGGGGTGTGTCTTTTCCACCAGCTGCTGTGCATTGAGATGGGTCATATTCTCCGGCTTGTCCCCGGACTTGGGGATGGCATCCGCCGGGAGGATCTCGATCCTCTGCCGTGCCAGTTCATCCTTGGCATCCGAAGTCAGCAGATCTCCCTTACCCAGATAAAACACCCGTTTTCCGTCCCGGTTGCGGATATTTGCCAGAACCTCTTTTTTACCCCAGAGCATTACTTACCGGCGGGGCTCTGCTGATTCAGCCGCCCGTGGGGCAGGATACTGTCCACCTCGGTGTGGGGACGGGCAATGACGTGTACAGAAACCAGCTCCCCCACCTTTTCTGCCGCAGCGGCACCGGCATCGGTGGCAGCCTTCACCGCACCCACATCACCCCGCACCAATACGGTGACCAGACCGCCGCCCACCTGTTCCTTGCCCACCAGCTGCACGTTGGCAGACTTGACCATGGCGTCCGCCGCCTCAATGGCGCCCACCAGACCCTTCGTTTCGATCATACCCAAAGCATTCGTGTTCATAAAAATACATCCTTTCTTTTTGTCGTTCTACCGAACGAATTGAAAATTGAAAATTGAAAGTAGAAAATTTAGGTATTTTCCTTCGGAAAATGATTCAATTAGTCGCCGCAGGCGACACAATAATTTTCCATTTTCCAT
>JAFSFK010000041.1 GCA_017435245.1 Oscillospiraceae bacterium
AAGTTGAAAATTGAAAATTGTGGTATTTTCCTCTGGAAAATAATTTAAATAGTGGCCGAAGGCCACACAATCATTTTCCATTATCCATTTTCCATTTTCAATTATTATCGAGCGTCAGCTCGATAAATTGGAATTTGAAGACGAAAAGCCGGTGGCTGCAATGCCACCGGCTGCATTATATCTGTTGTACCAGCCAAGGGATCTGGGATTCAAATTCTGCGCCGAAGGGGGAGACCTCCGGGGTTGCCGCCACTACCCGCTCTACAAATTTCGCAGCCAGGGCAGCTGTATCGCAGGGCTGCTTGCCTGCCATCAGACCGCCGGTAAAGACGGCAGCAAAGAGGTCGCCGGTACCGTGCAGGCTGCGGGGGATCCGCTGCGCTTTATAGGAAAATTCTCCTGTTTCCCGGTCGCAGCCGTAAAAGCCTGTGTGGATATCATCCCACTGGAAGCCGGTGATCACAACACTTTTTACTCCGAATTCCAGCATTCCAGCAGCCAGCTCCCGCAGGTAGCTTTCCTCTGCCCGTTCCCGGTAGGGGAGTCCCGTCAGCAGCGCCGCTTCTGTCACATTGGGAAGAAGATAGCTTGCCCGGCGGCATAGTCCTGCCATTGCCCGGACGTGATCCGGTGTCTGCCGGGAATAAAGCCTTCCGTGGTCACCCATAACCGGGTCCAGCACTACGGTATCGGAAAAAAGGTCCAGCACCTTTCCCACCTGCTCCGCCTGCTCCGGGTCTGCAAGATAGCCAACGGTGATGGCATCAAAATCCGCACCCACGGTCTTCCAGTGCTGTGCCATAGGCAGAATATCCTCGGTCATAGACCGGCAATGGGGATCGGGGAAAGCAGTATGGGTAGACAGCACCGCTGTGGGCAGCACGCTGCAGGCGCAGCCCATGGCGCTGAGCACCGGCAGGGCAACGGTAATGCTGCATTTACCCAGACAGGACAGGTCTTGAATAGACAGTACCCGCTTCATTGGTTACTCCTGATTTCTGCGCTTCATCAGCTCACGCATACGCTGGCTGTGATCCAAAACCCGCTTACGGATACGCAGGCTCTTGGGGGTGCATTCCAGCAACTCGTCATCTGCCAGGAATTCCAGACACTGCTCCAAGGAGAAGATCTTGGGGCTTACCAGGCGCAAAGCCTCGTCGGAGCCGGAAGCACGCATATTGGTCAGCTGCTTTTTCTTGCAGACGTTGACATTCATATCCTCGTTGCGGCTGCAGATGCCCACCACCATACCGGCATAAACGGGCGTACCGGGACCGATGAACAGAGCGCCACGTTCCTGGGCGGCGTGGAGGCCATAGGTCACCGCCTCGCCGGTCTCAAAGGAGACCAAGCTGCCGGTGAGCCGGCGCTCGATCTCACCCTTCATAGGTGCGTAAGAATCCAGAACGGAGGACATAATGCCCTCGCCACGGGTATCGGTGAGGAACTCACTGCGGTAGCCAAACAGACCACGGGAGGGGACCAAAAACTCCAGACGGTAGCGGCTGCCCATGGGGGTCATGGAAAGCAGGTCAGCCTTCCGGCGACCCATCTTCTCGATGACAGCGCCCATGCACTCCTCGGGCACGTCGGCCACCATCCGCTCGATAGGCTCGCAGGTCTTGCCGTCAATTTCCTTGGTCAGCACACGGGGAGTAGAAACGGAGAACTCATAGCCTTCCCGGCGCATGGTCTCCATCAAAATGGAAAGGTGCATTTCGCCACGGCCGGCAACATTGAAAGCATCGGTACCCTGCTCGGAAACGTGCAGAGAAACGTCCTTCAAAAGCTCCTTTTCCAGACGGTCCCGGAGGTTTCGGGAGGTGACGAACTTACCCTCCTTGCCAGCAAAAGGAGAATCGTTGACGGCAAAGGTCATTTCGATGGTGGGATCGGAAATCTTCACGAAGGGCAGGGGCTCAATGGCTTCGGGTGCGCACAGGGTGCGGCCGATGGTGATATCCGCCATACCGGAAAGGGCAACGATCTCGCCGGCGGAAGCCTCCTGGATGGGATTCTTGCCCAGACCGCTGTACTCATACAGGGCAACCACCTTGCCCTTAGTCTTAATTTCGGGATCGTGGAAGTCGCAAATGGTGACCTCCTGGTTCACCTTGATGGTGCCCCGCTCCACTCTGCCCACAGCGATACGGCCCACATATTCATTATAATCAATGGAGCTGACCAACAGCTGCAAAGGTGCGTCCTTGTCACCCTGGGGTGCGGGAATATAATTGACGATGGTCTCAAAGAGGGGAACCAGATCGGTGCCCATCTCGTCGGGGCCGTAGGAGGCGGTGCCCTGTCTGCCGGAGCAGAATACCGTGGGGGAGTTAAACTGCTCGTCGGTGGCATCCAGATCCAGCAAAAGCTCCAGCACCTCGTCCATGACCTCATGGACACGGGCATCGGGCTTGTCCACCTTGTTTACCGCCACGATGACCTTGTGGCCCAGCTCCAGGGCCTTCTGCAGCACGAAACGGGTCTGGGGCATAGGGCCCTCTGCTGCATCCACCAGCAGGATAACGCCGTTGACCATTTTCAAAATACGCTCCACCTCGCCGCCAAAGTCGGCGTGGCCGGGAGTATCCACAATGTTGATCTTGATATCCTTATACTGCACCGCAGTATTCTTTGCCAAAATGGTAATACCACGCTCCCGCTCCAAATCGCCGGAGTCCATAACACGGTCCACGGTGGCCTGATTTTCACGGTAAATACCGCCCTGCTTCAGCATTTCATCCACCAAGGTGGTCTTACCGTGGTCGACGTGGGCGATGATCGCAATATTACGAATATTCTCCTGGGCTGCCATATCCCCATCTCCTTTAAAATCTATAAATGTTCTTCCAACCTAAAAATATAGCACATTCACGAAACAATTGCAATATTTTTAGGCACATATTACAAAAAATTCTACCGATAAAAGAATCAAATTCTGGTTTATCGAGCCATCAGATTAGCACATCCAAAGGCTCCCTTGCCTAAAGGGAGCTGGCAAAAATCTTTGATTTTTGACTGAGGGATTTGCAGCAATCGGCATCAGTATACGATAGATTTAGGCGAATTCGTACAATATCCCCCCGTCAGTGCTTACGCACTGCCACCCCCCTTTAGGCAAGGGGGGGCGTTGGATTATACGCCTAACCTTCTGCTCCATAAACCGGAATTTGATTGCCTAAACGAGAATAATTCTTTTTTTCAAATATTTTTGATTTTCCTATTGACAAATAAAAATCGCCGTGCTATACTCTAGTTGTAAATAAGAATTGTTCTCATTTAGGAGGTGACCACATGGAGGTTTCAACGAAGCACTTCCGCAAGCGGGATGCGATCCTGACGTATTTGCGCAGCACCGACATCCACCCTTCTGCGGAAATGGTCTTCACCCAGCTCAAGCCGGAAATTCCCGACCTGTCTATGGGTACGGTTTACCGGAACCTGAACCTGTTCAAGCAACAGGGTCTTGCCGTTAGCGTGGCCACAGTCAAAGGCGTGGAGCGGTTCGACGGGAACACCGAGCCCCACGTACACTTCATCTGTCAGGACTGCGATGCAGTCATCGATCTGATGGATATGAATGTTCCCGAATCCCTGAAGGCCGTTGCGGCTCAGTGCTGCGGCGGACAGGTAGAAGGCTGTCAGCTGAGCTTTACCGGCATCTGCTGCAACTGCCTGGACAATCAAATCAAAGGAGGAAAGGCCGTATGAAAAAGTATATCTGCACCGTCTGCGACTATATCTACGAAGGCGACGAGCTGCCCGAAGATTACGAGTGCCCCCTGTGCGGCGTTGGCCCGGAGCACTTCGAAGAAGTAACTGAGTAATCAAGGTGCAAAGCACCAAAAAATAAAAAACTACTATCTTAAATTAAATTTTGGAGGAAATTATTATGAAGAAGTTTGTATGCAGTGTTTGTGGTTACGTTCACACCGCCGATGAGCTGGCTGCTGATTTCAAGTGCCCCGTATGTAAGGTCCCCGCTTCCAAGTTCGTGGAGCAGAAGGGCGAGATGAAGCTGGCTGCCGAGCACGAGTACGGCGTCTACGCCAAGACCGTTAAGAACAACCCCGACATCTCTGAGGAAGATAAGAAGTATATCTTCGATCAGCTGATGGCTAACTTCAACGGCGAGTGCAGCGAAGTGGGTATGTACCTGTGCATGGCCCGGATCGCACACCGTGAGGGTTACCCCGAGATCGGCCTGTACTGGGAGAAGGCAGCTTGGGAAGAGGCTGAGCACGCAGCAAAGTTTGCAGAGCTGCTGGGCGAGGATCTGGAGCCCAACATGAAGGCTACCACCAAGGATAACCTGGCATGGCG
>JAFSFK010000042.1 GCA_017435245.1 Oscillospiraceae bacterium
CAACCCCTCCGTCTGAAATCACAGATTTCAGACACCTCCCCTTACACAGGGGAGGCTTTGGATTGTGCGTCTATCAAACTGCTCGATAAACCGAAATTTACCGATTTCTTATTCTGTCCGGGGGAGCGCTATCTTATACAAACAGCATATTAATCTTATCTTAAGGATTCTCCCCCTATCATCTTAAAAAATCTCCTGCTATAATAAGGGCAGATTAGAGAAAAGAGGACTGCGCTATGTACAACGTTCTGATCTGTGACGACCAGCCGGATATCGTCAATGCCTTGAAAATTTATCTTGCCCCGGAGGGCTACCGTCTTTTCGAAGCCTACACCGGACAGCAGGCGTTGGACATCGTCAAGGCAAACGATATTCATCTGATCCTGCTGGATATTATGATGCCCCAGATGGACGGCATCACCGCTACGGTGAAGATCCGGGAGGTCTCCAATGCTCCCATCATCTTGGTCACTGCCAAGTCCGAGACCGAGGATATGGTGCTGGGGCTGAATGTGGGTGCTGACGATTACATCACCAAGCCCTTTGTCCCGGTGGAGGTGCTGGCCCGGGTGCGCAGTCAGCTGCGGCGCTACGCCAAGCTGGGCAGCCGCACGGAGAACGCCGATGAAGTGGTGGTAGGTGCCATCGCCCTCAACGATAAGGAAAAGACAGTCACCGTAGACGGCGATCCGGTATCCCTCACCCCCATTGAGTATAACATTTTAAAGCTTTTGATGATGAATCCCGGCAAGGTCTACTCCACCAAAGCCCTCTACGAGGAGGTCTGGCAGGAGACTGCCTTCGGCAGCGAGGGAGCGGTGGCAGTCCATATCCGCCACCTGCGGGAAAAGATCGAGATCGACCCTTCAAATCCCCGGTACTTAAAAGTGGTCTGGGGACAGGGATACAAAATGGAAGGAGGAAAATAAATGAAGCACAGCATCGGTTTTAAAATTTTAGCCATCCTTCTGGCAGCGCTGGCGCTGACGGCTGCACTGAGCAGCGCCCTGGTGCTGATCCTTGTGACCCAGAACGGGCTGTACACCCAGGATCTGAACGAGTGGAAGGACAATATCCGCCAGGATAAAGCATATATGCTTGCCGAACAGGTTCTGAAGCGTTACACCGCCTATAAACTGGGCGGATGCTCCCAGACATCTATGGATTATCTGGGCCTGTCCTATGAAAACGAAGACCTCTCCCAGTGGTACAATTTGGTGCCCGGCAGCTGGGGCTATACTATCGCAGACGAGAGCGGCAAGGTGGTGGAATACGCCCTCAACGCCACACTGGAAAGCGATGAGGCATTCGCCTATACCACAGAAATGCACTGCCAGTACCCGTTGGATCTTCTGGCAGATGAACTGGATAACTATGATCTTTCCGCATCCCCCTACCGGGACTACTACTGCACCGACACCGCAGAGCACTATCTCTACTTCTTCACCTCCCCCACCTATACCATCACCGTTCGGATGCTGCCCGGTGCCATCCGCTCCTACAGCGGTCTGGGGGAATACCAGATCCGGCTGCTCTTCGCCCTGCGCTATGCTGCCATTGCCTTCCTGCTGGGTGGTTTGGTGGTCTTCGCCTTGGCGATGATCTATTTGTTCTGCGCCGCCGGTCACAAGCGGGGCAGCGACGAAGTCCGCCCCGGAGGGATCAACCGGACACCTCTGGACCTGCATATGGCAGTTTCGGGAACGGGCTGTGTGCTGCTGTTTGCTCTGGCGATCTATCTGATCGAGGAATTTTTCCTGTATGTAAACACTACATTCAGTCCCGGCGCATTGGTGCTGATCCTTGTGGCCATATTCGGTGCAGCGCTGTTTGTGGTGGGGTTTCTGTTTGCCCTGGCGGCACAGGTAAAAATGCCCGGTCACTTCTGGTGGAAGCACAGTATTCTCGGCTGGTTTTTCGGCAAAGTAGGGAGATTCCTGCGGAAGCTTTTTAAGCTCCTGAGTAAATTCTTCCGGCTGCTGCCCCTGATGTGGCAATGGATCGTCACCGCCATTGCTATGGTGCTGCTGCCCACGAGCTGCTTTGTTCTGGCGCTTTCCACCTACCACTTTGGCAGATTTTTCTTTGTAATGTGGACAATTATGTTCTGCTTGGCTGATATCGCTATGGTCTGCTACGGAGCCTACGCCTTCGGTATCCTTATCCGGGGTGCCAAGCAGATGAAGGAGGGCGACCTCAGCGCCAAGATCCCTACCAAGTATTTGTTTGGCGTATTCCGGGAATTTGCCGACCACCTGAACGCCCTGGCAGATGTGGCGACTGTGGCTGCCAAAAAGCAGATGCAATCCGAGCGGATGAAAACGGAGCTGATCACCAATGTGTCCCATGATATCAAGACCCCTCTGACCAACCTCATTAACTATGTGGATCTTCTGGAAAAGCCCCATACCGAGGAAGAGGGACAGCAATATCTGGCAGTTTTGTCCCGGCAGTCCCAGCGTCTTAAAAAGCTGATTGATGACCTGATGGATATGAGCAAGGCAAGCTCCGGCAGTATGAGCGTGGATATCACCCAGGTGGATGCGGTGGAAGCCATCAACCAGGCATTGGGTGAGTATTCCGACAAGCTGGACGCAGCCCGGCTGCGTGTGATCTTCTACCAACCGGAAGAGGCGGTTGCCGTCCGGGCAGACGGACGGCTGACCTGGCGGGTGCTGAGTAACCTGTTAAATAATATCGTCAAGTACGCCCTCCCCGGCACCCGGGTGTATATCGACGTGGCAAAAATGGAACGTTATGTGACAGTGAGCCTGAAAAACATCTCCGCAGAGCCCTTAAATGTCAGTGCTGAGGAGCTGACGGAGCGGTTTGTCCGGGGAGATGCTTCCCGAAACACCGAGGGCAGCGGTCTGGGACTGAACATTGCCCAGAGCCTGATGGAGCTGCAAAAGGGTAAATTAAACCTGTTAGTGGACGGAGATCTGTTCAAGGTCACCCTGATCTTCCCTACGGAATAAAAAGCACGCCCCTTGTGGTAAGCACAAGGGGCGTGTTCATTTGTATAAATTCCAGTTTATCGAGCCGAATTCCATACGCCAGTGTAGGGCGGCGGCTTGCTGCCGCCGATGATTTTGTAAAACAAAATCATATCACCGTAGGTGATCATTGGCTATTTCCTTCGGAAATCCCAATAATTTGCACATAAATTATTGGGCGGCGGGACCAAGGCCCCGCCCTACATTGATTACTCGATAAACCGGAATTTAATTTGCCATATTCATTAGTTCTGCTTCCGTGATGGGGAAGGGGTAATTTTTCAGCTTGGCGGGGTCACTGAGCAGTAGTGCTGCACCGGCTTCCAAAACTTTTTCCGGGACTTCCACCTTGCCCAGCAGGCAGGTTAGGTATGTATGAAACACCCCGGCATTCTCAAAACCCAGAATGTCCATAGCCGACTGCGCAGCTTCCTGATCCGGGTAACCTTCCACAAAGCCTCCAAGAAACATACCTACCGCCGTGCCGTGGGGCACAGCCAATTCATAGGTTACGGGATAACTCATAGCGTGGGGGATGGAGGTGCCGGTGTGGGTGATAGACATTCCTGCTGCCATAGATGCGTGGAGCATCCGCACATAATCTTCCTTCGTCAGGGCATCCTCCGCCAACCGGTCCTTAAACTGACCCCAAAGCCGCAGACCCTCCCGGGTATAAATGCGGTTAAGATCATTTGTGTTGGCGTTGAGCCAGCTTTCTATCAGGTGGGCAAGGGCATCCACGGCGGTGCTGACTAAGCCATTCCGGGACATCGTTTTCAGGTACTTGGCATCCAGCAGCGCCAGAGCAGGAAAGATCTTGTGGCTGATGCTTTTCTTGGTGCGCAGAGCATGACGGGTCAGGATGGCATAGGGAGTTACCTCTGAGCCGGTGCCGCAGGTGGTGGGAACGCACACCACGGGCAAATAGGGCAGTGCCTTGGGCGTATACAGTACGCCCTCGTTTTCATCGGGATTGGCGGTCATCATAGCAATTGCCTTGGCTGCATCCATAGGGGAACCGCCGCCAACGCCGATGCAGAAATCCACATTTTCGGAAAGGGCAATCTCCCGGGCAGCCATTACCGTTTCAATGGAAGGATTCTCCTCCACCCGGTCAAAGAGAACATATCTCACATTCTGATCTTCCAGTGCTGCCAGAATATCCGCCAGGGCACCACAGCTTTTGGCGGAATTTTTTCCTGTGACGATCATCGCCTTTTTTCCCAATGCCCCCATCTCCCGGGCGTGATTCTTTACACAGTTTTCCTCACTGAACACTTTGGTAGGCATATACAGCTGCATTGCCATCCCTCCTTTTACTCAATCATACCACAGGACCTGAAAATTGCAAGAAAAAGGGTGCGTTGCAGCACAAGGCAATGACAAAACTTTGCGCTGCCCCTTCGACACCTACTTAAATTCCGGTTTAGCAAGCTGTTTGACCTATGCACCATCCAAGCCTTCCCCTTGAGGGCGCCCTTGTGGCTGGAAATAAACGATTGCCGGTGGCAATCGCTCCTTAATTACCAGGTGGCACGCCGTAGGCGTGACGGATGAGGTGTACAGTAAAATATTACGAATTCGCCGAAAACCGATGTGTAATCGCAACCTTTTCTGCACACCTCATCAGTCAAAAATCAAAGATTTTTGACAGCTTCCCCTCAAGGGGAAGCCTTTGGGGCGATAACAAACAGCTCGATAAACTGGAACTCTCCGGTCAGCGATCTATTGCCGCTTTCAGCTTCTCCAATGCCCGCTTTTCGATTCGGGAAACATAGCTTCTGCTGATGCCGGTGATCTGCGCCACTTCCCGCTGACGCTTGGGGGCATTTCCTCCCAGACCGTAGCGCAGAACGATGACCTGCCGTTCCTGCGGCGTCAGCACGGAATCCACTGCCCGGCAGACCTGGCGGAGCAACTCCCGGTTGCTGACCCGCTCCATAAGATCCTCATCCTGTCCCACCACATCCATCAGCTCCAGCGGTGCCCCGTCAGCACCGGTGTCGATGTAGTCGGAAAGGGATACGTCCTGCCCGCTCTTTTTCTGACTGCGAAAGTACATCAAGATCTCATTTTCCACGCACCGGGCAGCATACGTGGCAAGTCTGGCTCCCTTGCTTGGATCGAAGGTGGTGATTCCCTTGATGAGGCCAATCGTACCAATGGAGATCAGATCCTCCTGATCCGCCCCCTGAGCATAGTATTTTTTCATCACGTGGGCGACCAAACGCAGGTTACGCTCTATCAGCACATTTCTGGCATCCAGATCCCCTTGGGCACAGAGGGCAAGGTAGTGTTGTTCCTCCTCTTGAGAGAGGGGTTTGGGGAAAGAACCGGTGGATAGCTGCAGTGAGTACATCAGGCCACTTAGCACAAGCCAAGCTGCGGCGATCATATCGCTCACCTCCGATTACACTGTATTCACCCCTGCCCGTCCTTTTTCTCCCCAAAAACAATCGGACAAATTCCGGTTTATCGAGCTGACGCTCGATAATAATTGAAAATGGAAAATGGAAAATGATTGTGTCGGCTACGCCGACGTTTTAAATTATTTTCCGAAGGAAAATACCACAATTTTCAACTTTCAACTTTCAATTTTCAATTCGCTCGTC
>JAFSFK010000043.1 GCA_017435245.1 Oscillospiraceae bacterium
CTCAGTCAAAAATCAAAGATTTTTGACAGCTCCCCTTACACAGGGGAGCCTTTGGCGGGCTAACGCAACTGCTCGATAAACTGGAATTTAAAAGCGGAGTGGTTGACCACTCCGCTTTTTATATAGGTTTAGATACCTGCCAGCTTCAGCAGCTCGGGAACCTTAGCTTCCCAGCCCAGAGCCATAATATGCAGACCCTGGCAGTAGGGACGGCACTCCTTAATGACCTTGGCAGCCAGCTCAACACCGGTGATGCCGGCCTTTGCCTTCTCCTTGTCAGCAGCCAGCTCGTCGATCATCCACTGGGGAACGTGGACACCGGCAACGTTGTTGTTCATAAACTTTGCCATGCCCGCAGACTTGGGAATGATCACGCCCAGCTGGACGGGCTTGCCAAACTGCTTTGCCTTCTCCATGAAGGAGATGAACTTCTCAGAATCAAACACAGCCTGAGTCTGGAAGTATTCCGCACCGGCCATGACCTTGCGTTCCATCTTGGCAAGCTGAGCGTCCACGGAGTCAGAGCAGGGGGAGACAACAGCGCCCTTAGCGAATTTGGGAGGCTCACCCACCAGAGCGGTACCACCCAGGTCAACGCCCTTTTCCAGCTGGCAAGCGGTGTGCAGCAGGGAAACGGAATCCAGATCAAATACAGGCTTTGCACCGGGATGGTCGCCCATCTTGGTGTGGTCACCGGTGAGGCACAGGATGTTCTCGATGCCCAGCATAGCAGCACCCAGCAGCTCGGACTGCAGAGCGATGCGGTTACGGTCACGGCAGGTCAACTGCAGAATAGGGGTCAAGCCGGCATTCTTCAGCGCAACACAGGCGGGCAGGCTGCCCATACGCATAACGGAGGACTGGTTATCGGTGACATTCACAGCAGTAATACCGCTGAGGTATTCCTTAGCTTCTTCCACCAGATGGCCGACTTCGATGCCCTTGGGAGGGCCAACCTCTGCGGTGACTACGAACTGGCCGTTATCAAACAATTCAGTAATTCTCATTTTTATATAACTCCTAACCCGGTATTATTTGGAAACTTCCTCGTCGGTGGCGTAGTTACGCACCTGTACGGGGCTGCGCAGCACATCCAGCCGACCGATCTGTGCCAGCCGCTTCTGGATCCGCTCCCAGCCGCACTCCATATTGGGGTCGACTTCGCACTTGCCGTTCTTGGCACCGCCGCACTGGCCGTTGACCAGACTCTTGGAGCAGGCGGTGATGGGGCAGATGCCGCCGGTGAGATTCAGATAGCACTCGCCGCACTGCTTGCAGTCGTACTCCAGAGGGGTAACGCCCTGGAAGCCGGGCAGTGCGTAGGTATCGCAGCCGGGGATCACCTTTTTGGTTTCATACAGATCCGCAACGGTCTGCACGCCCACACCGCAGGAAAGCACCAGAATATATTCGGCTGCTTCAATAGCAGCGGCGTGCTTCTGCAGACGCAGCTTCAGATTTTCTACATTACAGATGTAATCGGTGGTCAGGGTGCCGGTAACATTACCGGTTTCCACCAATTCCTGGATCAGAGCATCTGCTTCGTGCTCGGGAAAACGGATCTCCTTGCAGCCGTGGCATACCAGGATGAAGGTCTTGCCCTGTAAAAGGGATTTGATACCGTCGGTATTTTTCAGTTCCGTAATCAGCATATTACTTCAGCCCCCTTACTCCGTTTTTGCCCATCTTGATCATATTGACCAGGGGCAGCTTGGAAGAGCAGATGTATTCACAGCAGCGGCATTCCATACAATCCATAATGTTCATATCCTTGCAGCCCTGCCAATCCTGGGCGCAAGCCAGCTTGTAGTAATGCAGGGGCTTCAGCTCCATGGGACATACATCCACGCAGCGGCCGCACTTGATGCACTCGTTGGGCTCGGTATTGTCACAATCGATGGCAATGATACCGTTGGAGCCCTTCATAATGGGCGTGTACAGGGTGGTCTGGGGGAAGCCCATCATAGGACCGCCGGCCTTGATCAGAACATCCTCAGCGGAAATTCCACCGCAGGCTTCTACCAGCTCAGCTGCGGAAGTACCAACACGGACGATGAAGTTCTGAGGATTGGGGATGTACTTGCCGGTGACGGTAGTCACACGCTCGATCAGCGGCATACCGGTCTTGATAGCATCGGCAATGGCCTTGACGGTGGATACGTTGCTGACGCAGGCACCCACATCTGCAGGCAGCTTGCCGCTGGGGACGCTGCGGCCCAGAGCACGTTTAATGAGCATCTTTTCACCGCCCTGGGGATACTGGGTAGTGACCTCCAGCACTTCAATGCCTTCGATATCAGCGGTTTTTTCCCGGAGCAGCGCAATGGCATCGGGCTTGTTTTCTTCAATGACGATGATGCCCTTGGGAGCATCTACAGTTTTCATTTCTGCCTGCAGACCGAAGATGATATCGTCGGCGTACTCAAGCAAAACCCGATGGTCAGCGGTCAGCATGGGCTCGCATTCGCAGGCATTGACCAGGACTGCATCGATGGGCTTGCCGGGGTTGAGCTTCACATAGGTGGGGAAGCCTGCGCCGCCCATACCCACGATACCGGCTTCCTTCACGATCTCAATGATCTCAGCGGGTGTCAGTTCCTCCAGAGGCTTGTTAGGCTGAATGGATTCGTCCAGCAGATCCTTGCCGTCGTTTTCGATGACGATGGAGGTGCAGGTGCCGCGGGTGGCGTGGGGCAGGTCCTGGATCGCAACGACCTTACCGCTGACACTGGAGTGAACAGGAGCGGAGATGAAGCCGCTGGCTTCACCGATCTTCTGACCCATCTTTACATAGTCACCCACATTGACGATGGCGGTTGCGGGAGCGCCCAAATGCATGGACAGGGGAATCACCACATTTTCAGGGGCGGGGAAGCGGACCAGAGCCTTGTGCTCGGTGGGTTCCTTGCCCTCTACGGGGTGGACACCGCCGTACCAGCCATCCAGCCGCTTTTCACGGATAGACTTAACATAGTCGTTGATCACTTTAAAATTGACCTTGGAGTAGTCACGAACCTGGACACTCTGCTGGAGCAGCTGGTCTACACGACCCTGCTTTTCCAGACGCTGCTGGATCTTCTCCCAGGCACAGTCCTTATCGGGACTGACTTCGCACTTGCCGTTCTTAGCGCCGCCGCACTGACCGTTCAGCAGGCTCTTGGAGCAATCCACCACAGGGCAGATACCACCGGTGATTCCCAGATAGCACTGGGCACAGGCGTCGCAGGCCTTCTTGGTCAGAGCCATACCGTGATGACCGGTATAGTTTAAGGAGTTGGCTGCCGCATACACGGGCAGGTTTGCCACATCGGCAATGGTCTGAACACCCAGACCGCAGGAGATGGCAACGATGTTCTCAGTGCCCTCGGGGATCATCGTGTTGAACTTTCCCTCTGCCTTGGTTTTGTTGCAAAGAAAATCTGCTTTTGCGCTGCCGGTAACCGTCTTGCCCAACTGCTGTGCAATCTGCAGAAATGCTTCGCAGTCCGGTTCCTGGGTGGTGTTAAACTCTTTGAAACACTTGTTGCAGGCAATGACGAAGATGTTGTCCACACCGGACAATACCTGCGCAAGCTCCTGCTCCGGTTTCAAAGCATACTTGGTATAATTTTCCAATTCCTCACCTTCCTATTGAAATAAAACGCTGCTTTTGTTATATAGGCGTAATACATACCCAGTATATCACATCATTATGGTTTTAGCTAGTCCTTTAATGGCTATTTCGGCAAAAAAATATCGAAAAAACGGTGCAGAATCTGTCTGCACCGTTTGGTTTTCGATTTCAGTACCAGTCGCTGAGGAGCACCTGTTCAAATTCAAACCAGTCCCTGGTCAGATCCAGCACCATATCCCAGGCACCTTCCTCCTGAAAGCGGTGTGTGGCACCGGGAATGATCACCAGCTTGGAGGCTTCATTGATCCGGTGGAAATTCTGAATGTGGTCCATAGGGATAAAATCGTCATTTTCGCCGTGCAGGATCAGCATCGGCATATTATGACTCAGCAGCGCCAGATTCTGATAGGTTTCCTTATAAAAGCTGTAGGTCACCTCCAGAGGACGGGGCAGGGGCAGCGTGACCCGGTCCATAGACCGGAACGTCTCCTTAGACATCTGAAGCATAGACAGCAGTGTTTCGTGCATCAGAACAGAGGGAGTCTGGATCACCAGACGCAAATTGCCGGGCAGCTCCTTCAGATCCTGCAGTGCCAGCAGTGTGACATAGGCACCGAAGCCGGTGGCAAAAATGCACAGATCCTCCACTTCCGGAAATTGCTCCTTGGCGCAGCAGGCAGCGGCGTACAGAGAATCCACGCAAGGCTCCAGGGTCAAGATATCCACAGGGCTTTCCCCGTGGGCGGGGAAATCAAAGCGGACAGTGGCGGAACCAAACAGACCCATTTCCTCGGCAATATTCTCCTGAATATCATCCCGGGCGCTGCCGGCAAAGCCGTGTACACCCAGTACCACCCGGCGTACCGGTATCCCATCGGGGACAGTGATGATACAGTTGACAGGGGTGTTTCCCTGGGAAACAGAAACGATTCGCTCCATAGTCCTCTCCTTCATGCGTGGTTTTCTAAATAATAGCAAAAAGTAAAAAAATTTTCAACAGAATTTGACAATTTTTTTACCAGGGAAAAAAGAGAAAAAATGCGGTGTTTTTGCGGTTTTTTCCATAAATTCCGAAAACAAACCTTGACAAATACAGCTAGGTTGCCTATAATAACAGCGCACACGTTTTGTTGGATTTATCGAGCTTAAGAGGGTGATTTTAAGAAATATGAAAAATTATCCATTTGTAGCACACGAAACCTACGATTCAGACGGCAAAATTCAGGTTTTACGGATCATACCAAAGGGTTTTACCCACCAGCATAAATACTTTGAGCTGGTGTATGTTCTGCGGGGCACGGCGATAAGAAAAATGTCGGACGATGCCCGTCTTCCGGTCAGTGCAGGTGATTACTATGTTTCCAACCCCCTCAGTGCCCATGGCTATGAGGAGCTGCAGGACTTTGAGGTGGTCAATTGCCTGTTCTTACCGGAGTATATCGACCAGGCATTGACGGACTGCCCCTCCATTTCCTCCTTGCTGGCAGACCGGATCCTGCGTTTTGGTGTTCCGGTGGATATTCCCATTGCTGACCGGGTATTCCACGATACCGATGGCGCAGTACGGCGGATCATCAAGCATATGGAGCGGGAGCAGACCGAGTGCCGTACCGGCTATATGGAGATGCTGCGCTGTTATCTGACCCAGATCCTGGTGTATGCGGTCCGGGCCGGTGAGACCCGGTTCCCCCACGAGGCGGTGACCAAGGTGATGGAATACCTGAAAGCCCATTATGCAGAGGCTCTTTCGCTGGATACCCTCAGCCAGCTGGTGGGGTACACCCCCCAGTATTTGAGCAGCCTGTTCAGCGAGGAGGTAGGAATGAGTATCCAGATGTTTTTGCAGCGGATGCGCATTGAGGAAGCTTGCCGGCTGCTTGCACAGACAAAGCTCTCTATGGCAGAGGTGGCGGCGGCAGTGGGTTATCAGGACACACGGCATTTCTCCAAGGTGTTCCGCCGGTATCAGGTGATCTCTCCCAGAGAGTACAGAAAAACCGCAGAAGCGGAAAAGTAATATAGTATTTCTGAAAAGAAGAAAGGATAGATTCGTATGAAAAACATTGTGATCGTTGACGGTGTTCGTACCCCCTTTGGCAGACTGGGCGGCGGACTGCGCCAGTTCCATCCCGGACAGCTGCAGGCGTTTGCCATCAAGGCTCTGATGGAGCGCACCCAGCTGGATCCCAAGGATCTGGACTCCGTATGTTTGGGTATTGCCAACGGCGATGGCCGTTGCCCCAACTTTGCCCGTTATGCTGCCCTGGAAGCAGGCCTTCCCTATGAGGTCTCCGCTCTGGGTGTGGAGATGCAGTGCGGCAGCTCCATTGCAGCTGTGAACCAGGCTGCTTACCGCATTATGGCAGGCGATGCCGATTGCATCATTGCAGGCGGTGCTGAGTCCTTCAGCCAGCGCTTCTTTAAGTTCTCCTCCTCCCAGGAGCCTTACAAGATGCTGCCTCCCACTGCTATGCCCATCGGCCTGGCACCCAAGGCAGAGGACAACCTCATTATGATCCAGGTGGCTGACCTGATGGCTGAGAAGTGGGGCATCTCCCGGCAGGAGTGCGACGAATATGCACTGCGCAGCCAGATGCTTGCCAAAAATGCCGTGGAGAGCGGCTTCCTGGACAACCAGATCGCTCCTGTGGTGATCCCGGCTACCCGTAAGACCCCCGAAGTGATCGTCAGCAAGGACGAGCATCCCCGTCCCCAGACCACCGAAGAGAGCCTTGCCAAGCTGAAGGTGATCTATGAGGGCGGCGTTACCACTGCCGGTAATGCTTCCGGACGTAACGACGGCGGTTCTTGTGTGCTGATGATGACCGAGGAGAAGGCAAAGGCACTGGGCTATACCCCCATTGCCCGTTGGGTCTGCGGTGCAGATGCCGGTGTGGATCCCAAGCTGATGGGCATCGGACCTGCCTACTCCAATATGAAGGTCCTGAAGAGAATGGGAATGAAGCCCTCCGATATCAGTGTGTATGAGTGTAACGAGGCATTTGCCGCCCAGAACCTGGGTGTCATCCGTCAGATGGAGACCATGAGCGGCGAGTCAATCAATATGAACACCTGGAACCCCAACGGCGGCGCCATCGCTTTCGGACATCCCAACGGCGCATCCGGTACCCGGATCGTGCTGTCCGCTATCCGTCATATGGAAAATACCCAGGGTCAGTTCGGCCTGGTATCCTCCTGCTGCGGCGGCGGTATCGGTGTGTCTGCTCTGTTTGAGAGAGTATAAGGAGGTACGTACATGAAACCTTTGGAAGGCGTAACGGTCGTTGATTTATCTACCTTTGTGGCAGCACCTGTTTGCGGCCGGCTTCTGGCTGATCTGGGTGCCCGTGTTATCAAGGTGGAAGCCGCCCGTGGCGATACCTGGCGTGGAACCGGTATCAACCATGTTCCTAACCGTTATTGTAAGGATGAGAACCCTGTTTTTGACATCTATAACACCGGTAAGGAGTTTATTTCTCTGAACCTGAAGTCCCCGGAAGGTAAGGAAGCTATGCTGAAGCTTATCGCCAGCGCAGATGTGTTCCTGACCAACACCCGTCCCGCTGCGCTGAAGCGTTTGGGGCTTGCTCCCGAGGAGCTTCGGGAGAAGTTCCCCGGTCTGGTCTATGCGATCTTGCTGGGCTACGGAGAAAAGGGCCCGGATGCGGATAACCCCGCATTCGACTCTACTGCATTTTGGTCCAAGAGCGGCTTCCTCCACGACCAGGCCACCCGCCGAGAGGACTTTGCACCCATCAACCCTCCTTTTGGTATGGGCGATACGGTCTGCGGTTATTTCCTGTTGGCTGAGATCTGCGCAGCCCTGGTGCGTAAGGCGAAGACCGGCAAGGGAGATCTGCTTTCCTCCGGTCTGTTCCACAACGGCCTGTTTGCAACCGGCACGATGAGCCTGATCAACCAGAAGCCCTTCGGCAAGAAGTACCCTGTGTCCCGTGTTGAGCACAGTGTTCCCGGCGGTATGTACCGCTGCTCCGATGATGCCTGGGTGTACATCGGTATTTCCTCTGCACCCGCCAAGATCCCTGCTTTGATGGCTGCTCTGGGTCGTCCTGAGATCGGAACCGATCCTAACTATGTGACACCCGAATTCCGTGTTGTGGACAAGGAAGGTATCTACCAGATCTGCAAGGAAGCATTCCTGCAAAATACCAGTGCGTATTGGCTGGAAAAGGGCGTGGAGTTTGACTTGCCTATCGTTAAGCTGAACACTTACAGTTCTGCCTATGAGGATGAGCAGGCCTGGGCTAACGGCTATCTGGAAAAGGTGACCTTTGCCAACGGTAATACGGATATTATGCCCAGCAGTCCTGTCGAGATGGAGTCTGTCGGTCAGCTGAAGACTGTTCCCGCAGCGGGCATCGGCGCACATACCGCAAAGGTGCTGGCTGAGTTGGGTTACACGGAAGAACAAATTGCCGCAATGGATGCTTCCGGCGCGGTTTATGTGGAAAAGTAAGGAGAATGATTATGGGAAAGTTAACTGGTAAGTATGCAGTGGTCACCGGCGCCGGCAAGGGCATCGGCAGAGCCATCGCTGAACGTTTTTTGGAAGATGATGTGGCAGGCGTAGCCCTGTTCGATATGGATGAACCCCTGGTATCCGCTACCGCTAAGGAAATGGATCCCACCGGCAATCGTGTTATTGCCGTCAAGTGTGATGTTTCCAATCAGGAAAATGTCAACGCCGCTTTCGCACAGGTCAATGAGAAGTTTGGTCGTGTAGATATTCTGGTGAACAACGCCGGCATCACCCGGGATGCCATGTTCCACAAGATGACCATCGAGCAGGCAATGATGGTTATGAATGTCCATTTCTACGGCACCTTCTACTGCTGCCAGGCGGTCATCGGCGGTATGCGTGAGCGCAACTACGGCAAGATCGTCAACATTTCCTCCGTTAACGCTTTGGGCAATGTGGGTCAGGCAAACTATACTTCCGCTAAGTGTGCCATCGAAGGCTTCACCCGTACCTTGGCTATGGAGAGCGCCCGTAAGAATATCACTGTTAACGCCATTGCTCCCGGCATGGTGGATACCGATATCCTCAAGACCATCCCCGCTGACATTATGGAGCAGAAGATCAAGGCAACTCCCGCTCAGCGTCTGGCAGATCCCTCCGAGATCGCTTCCGTTGCTTCCTTCCTGGCAAGTGACGATTCTTCCTGGGTCACCGGCAACTGTATTATGGCCTGCGGCGGTCAGAAGATGAGAGGTTAACCTTATGCAGATTAAGAAAGTATGCGTCATCGGCGGCGGCCTGATGGGCCGTCAGATCGCTCTGAATACCGCCATCTATCCCTACGAGGTCACTGTGTTTGACGCCAATGCTGCCGTTTTGGAGGATTTGGCAAAGTGGGAGGATAATTATCTTGCCGGTCGTATTGCCAAGGGCCGTATGACTGAAGAGCAGGTTGCCGGGATCCGCAGCCGCTTCACCATCTGCGCAACGCTGGAAGAGGCGGTTAAGGATGCGGATCTGGTGATCGAGGCCATCATCGAGCGCAAGGATATCAAGTCTGCTGTTTTCCAGCAGGTAAGCAGCCTGGTGCGTGAGGATACCATTATCGCCACCAACTCCAGCCGTATGGCTTCTTCTATGTTTGCCTCCGATGTGAAGAATCCCAGCCGTCTTGCAAACCTGCACTATTTCAACCCCGCACTGGTTATGAAGCTGGTGGAGGTGGTCCAGGGTGAGCACTGCGCTGATGAAACTGCCCAGGCACTGTATGACTTCGCTGTGGCTACCGGCAAGGAGCCCATCTGGATCAAGAAGGAAGTGGAAGGCTTTATCGTCAACCGGATGCTCCAGGCGCTGAAGAACGAGGCCCGCTGGCTGGTGGAGAACGGCTACTGCACCCCCCAGGAAGTGGACAAGGCCTGCGAAAAGGGTCTGAACCATCCTATGGGTCCCTTCCGGCTGGAGGACTTCTCCGGCATCGATCTGACCTACAAC
>JAFSFK010000044.1 GCA_017435245.1 Oscillospiraceae bacterium
AACCAGAATTTAATTATTTCCAACGTTCCATTGGTTGCAATGCACAGCAAGCGGACATTCACCACATTTGGGATTTCTTGCAGTACAGATCTCCCGTCCGAACAGAACGATCCGGTGGCAGAAATCGCTGCTTTCCTCAGGCGGCAGGATGGCACGCAGCTGCCGTTCCACTTTCTCCGGTTCCCGTCCCTTGGACAGACCCAACCGCTCGCAGATGCGCATACAGTGGGTGTCACATACCACACTGCCGGGCACGGCATAAAGGTCACCCAGCAGCAGGTTGGCGGTTTTTCTGCCAACACCTGGCAGCTTTAAAAGTTCCTCCATTGTCCCCGGCACCTTTCCGCCGTGTTTTTCGATCAGCATCCTGCAGGCAAGTACGATGTCCGATGCTTTTTGCCGGAAGAAGCCGCAGGAATGTATGTAACCCTCCACATCCCGGACATCGGCGTTCGCCATAGCCTCTATAGTAGGATAGGCGGCAAACAGGGCAGGCGTGATAAGATTGACACGGGCATCGGTGCATTGGGCAGACAGCCGTACAGCGATCATCAGCTCATAATCCTTTTCGTAGTGCAGCGCACACAGAGCGTCGGGATAACGGATATTCAGCGTATCAATGATAGCACGAACTTTTTCTTTCATTCGGGACCCCCCTCTTTTTTCTGTATTTTATCATATTTCCCTGTAAAAGAAAAGACCGGTGCTGCACAAAAAACTGCTGTCAGGTCTATGATGGGATAGAAAACGATGGGAGGGATCGCAGTGGTATGTGGTCTGGATGTACTCCGACCGGGGGAAAGTGGGATCGTGATACATATGG
Source organism: Oscillospiraceae bacterium (assembly GCA_017435245.1). Classification (GTDB taxonomy): domain Bacteria; phylum Bacillota; class Clostridia; order Oscillospirales; family Oscillospiraceae; genus Faecousia. The sequence goes on from JAFSFK010000044.1 coordinate 824, forward strand.
ATGGTGATGAAGGACTCCTGGAACGGCTGTGGGATTTTGGCTTTGTACCGGGAACGGCGGTTCGTTGCCGCTATTCAGGACCTGGTGGAATGGTGACCGCATTGGAATGCCGTGGCAGCGTGATCGCTCTGCGCACCCGGGACCTGAAGAAAATACAGGTGCGTTTTGATGGATAGCAGATCCGCACGCAGGATAACCGTTAATGTGGCGGGAAATCCCAATGTTGGAAAAAGCACTTTGTTCAACGCCCTTACGGGCTTGCGCCAGCATACGGGAAACTGGCCGGGAAAGACGGTGGGGACGGCGATTGGAGAAGTTACCCGTTCGGGTGTGGTCTATACCCTCGTGGATCTGCCCGGGACGTACTCTCTGGAGGGCAGATCGCAGGAAGAACAGATCGCAGCCCGGCAGCTGCAAGAGAATCCGTCAGATTGCATTTTAGTGGTATGCGACGGCAGCTGTCTGGAACGGAGCTTGCACCTTGCCCTGCAGATATTGCAGCGGTATGACAAGGTCGTGGTGTGCGTCAATCTGATGGACGAAGCCAAACGCAGAGGGATCGAGATCGATGCCAAACGCCTTGCCGCTCATTTGGGGGTACCGGTGGTGCTGACTGCCGCAGGCAGGGGAGAGGGACTGGAAGCGCTGCTCAGGCAGCTGAAGCAAACGGCCCTTGGACCTGAAAAATGTTGCCTTCCTTCGTGGCCCGATGCGGTTTCGGCAGCGGAAGCCATCGCAGCGGACTGTGTGATCCGCCATCCGGATCCGGCGGAAGCTTTCCGGCTGAAGGTGGATCGTCTGCTGGTGAGCCGGCGGTTTGGGGTCGGTCTTATGCTGCTGTTACTGCTTCTGATCATTTGGCTGACAGTATGGGGTGCCAATTATCCATCCCAGCTGTTGGAACATTTTTTTGACTGGGGATACCGGGTGATGACCGGATGGCTTGAAAATGCTCCCTGGTGGCTACGTGGCGTGTTGCTCGATGGCCTGTATGTCACCTGCAGCCGGGTGATCGCTGTTATGCTCCCTCCAATGGCGATATTTTTTCCCTTGTTTACGCTTTTGGAGGATGTTGGGTATTTGCCCAGGATGGCGTTTCTGATGGATCCGTGTATGTCCCGCTGCGGCGGCTGCGGCAAGCAGGCACTGACACTGTGTATGGGACTGGGCTGTAATGCGGTGGGAGTGATGGGATGCCGGATCATAGATTCTCCCCGAGAACGCCTGGCGGCGGTGCTGACCAATGCGATGGTGCCCTGTAACGGGCGGTTCCCCACATTAATACTGCTGGGGAGCTTGTTTTTCCCGGAAGCGGGAGCAGCGTTGGTGGTAGCGGCCTGCGTGGCTTTGGGGGCGGTGGGAGCGATGGCGGCTTCAGGAATGCTGAGCAAGACCTTTTTACGGTCTGCGCCCAGCGCCTTTGCAATGGAACTGCCGCCCTTCCGCCGTCCCCGGCTTGGCAAGATCCTGGTGCGATCCATTCTGGATAGGACTCTGTTTGTTGCCGGCAGAGCGATCACCGTGGCAGCGCCGGCGGGTGTTGTACTTTGGATACTGGCCAATACCGGTGTGCTGAGCGTTCTATCCGGTATTCTGGATCCCGTAGGAATCATTCTGGGGATGAACGGGTGTATTCTGCTTGCGTTTATTTTTTCCCTGCCTGCCAATGAGCTTCTGATCCCGGTGCTTTTGATGGCACTGACCGGGGCGGAAAGCCTTTCGGCAACGGATACGGTCAGTGCGTCGCTGCTGCTGCCGCAGGTAATAACCTGGCAGAGTGCGGTGTGCTGTATGGTCTTTACGCTCTTCCATTGGCCTTGTTCCACGACGTTGATGACCATTTATCGGGAAACCGGAAGCTGGAGAAAGACCGCTGCCGCCTTTGCTTTGCCGACGGTGTTCGGCTGCACACTGTGTATGCTTATCAATCTAATTTTCCATCTCATATAGTAAAATGGCAGCTTACTTTTTTGTAAGCTGCCATTATTTCAAATTCCGATTTAACGCTCTGACGAGCGAATTGAAAGTTGAAAGTTGAAAATTGTGGTATTTTCCTTCGGAAAATAATTTAAAACGTCGGCGTAGCCGACACAATCATTTTCAATTTTCCATTTTCCATTTTCAATTATT
>JAFSFK010000045.1 GCA_017435245.1 Oscillospiraceae bacterium
AAATGGAAAATGGAAAATTGAAAATGATTGTGTCGGCTACGCCGACGTTTTAAATTATTTTCCGAAGGAAAATACCACAATTTTCAACTTTCAACTTTCAATTTTCAATTCGCTCGTCAGAGCGTTAAATCGGAATTTGTTCGGGAATTGTAGAAAATGGAGAATCTGGAAAGGGTGTACTTGTGCAAGTACACAAATCTGGAAATCAACCTTGAGATTGCCTTGACAAGTACTCGAACAAGTACTATCATTAACCACAGAAAGTACTTAGACAAGTACAAACTTATCACGGAGGTGGGTTTACATTGGTTGGTATCCGGTATTTGGTCTTGGGATTGCGTAAGCCGGTGCGGGAGCCGGGATGGTATCCCGGTCTGGACATCCAGGGCTGTATCCCCTGGGGATGGTGTTTCGGCTGCGGAACGGAATTGTTTATTCCCAATGATGGATTGTGTGAGCGTTGCAGAAGAAAGGAGTTTTGTAATGAATAATAAGTGTTTGAGTCCCTGTGTGGGATGTATTCGTGTTGCGGATCCGGAAAACTGTACGGATAAGAGCTGCCGTGTATGGCAAGCATGGTTTTTGCAGCAATGGGAGCAGACCCGGGATGCAGTACGGCAGCTGAAGGATGTGCCCCAACCCAAGGCAGGCGTGCCGCTGGGGGGCAGACGGTATGCTGCGCCTCACCAGACCCGGTCGTACTTACGAACAGATCCCTGTGGGGAGTGCCTGTGTCCTTCCGGGCTGTGCAGAACCCCCTGCCGGAAACGTCTGGTGTGGGAGGACTGCATCCGGGAGGATGAATGATGGACCGCAGAGCGCTGGCACTGGACAGGCTGCGCAGCTATAACACCATGTGCGTGGCTGCGGAAAATCTGCGTGGACAGATCAAGCTGCTGAAGCTACATCAGGAGAGGCTTCACGCTGTTCGCACGGACCGGGTGGTGGTTTGCGGGCAAGCTGACGGCCGGGAAGACAAATTGCTGGACAATATTCTGCACCGACAGGAGCTGGAAGCGTCACTGGAAAGTACCCTGCAGTGGATACATATAACACAACGGGCATTGGGAGTGTTGGAAAACGAGGAGCTGATGATCCTGCGCAAGCTCTACATCCAAGAAAGGCCTGGTACGATCGCCCAGCTGTGTCAGCTTTTGATGGTGGAGAAGTCCAGCATCTATCGTAAGCGGGATAAGGCACTGGAAAAATTTACGATGGCGCTGTTTGGTGCAGAGTCAAAGAAGCCTATTGGGGGATAATATAAAGAGTACAGGTGACCTTGGGAGAGGGTGCAAGCAAACTTGCAAAATAGATGGCAAATTCCAGAAATAATGCAAGATTATATAATGTGCACGAAAGTTAATTGGAACAAACTTGCAAATTTTGAGAAAAGTTGCATTGCGCATAGCTGATGAATCTGCTAAAATAAGCCTAGCCTGACCGATATAATCCGAACCAGTTTCTGGATTGCAGGATTGCCCTAAAGCTGCGTTACCGCTTCTTGAAGGGCAGCAAGCCCATCTGCAAAGCGGTGTCTTGCCTTAGAACAATCCTGCAACCCAGAAATCGGTGACCCAAGAGGAATGGATGATTGGTTCAGGCAAGATTTTAAGAAGCCGATGGGCTGACGCCCATCAATGAGTAGAATATTGCCTGAGCCGATCAGATGCCCACTTGGGCTGGTTCGGATTATATTGGTCAGGCTATCTTTTTGTGGGAGGAAAGCATATGTCTTACGTGGATGAAGTCCTTGAACGTGTGAAACGGCAAAACCCTTCTCAGCCGGAGTTTTTGCAGGCGGTGCAGGAGGTCTTGGAGTCCCTGCGCAGCGTGGTGGAAAAGAATGAGGAACGCTACCGCCGGGATGCGCTGCTGGAACGGCTGACTACCCCGGAACGGGTGATCGTCTTTTCTGTTCCCTGGGTGGATGACAACGGTCAGGTGCAGCTGAACCGGGGCTACCGGGTTCAGTTCAACGGTGCCATCGGTCCCTATAAGGGCGGTTTGCGGTTCCATCCCAGTGTGAATCTGAGTGTCATAAAATTTCTGGGATTTGAGCAGATCTTCAAAAATTCTCTGACGGGGCTGCCTATGGGCGGTGCCAAGGGAGGTTCGGACTTCGACCCCAAGGGCAGATCCGACCGGGAGATCATGGCATTTTGCCAGAGCTTTATGACAGAGCTGTGCCGTCATATCGGTCCGGATACGGATGTGCCTGCCGGTGATATCGGCGTGGGTGGTCGGGAGATCGGCTATCTGTTTGGACAGTACAAGAAGATCCGGGCGGCATTCCAAGGGGTTTTGACGGGTAAGGGCGTGGCATACGGCGGCTCTCTGGCACGGACAGAGGCCACGGGATATGGCCTGCTGTATCTGACCCAGGAGATGCTCCGCTGCAACGGACACGATTTGTCAGGAAAGACCGTGGCTGTATCTGGTGCGGGCAATGTGGCCCTCTATGCCATCCAGAAGGCCTGGCAGCTGGGGGCAAAGCCAGTGACTTGCTCCGATTCCAGCGGTTGGGTCTATGACCCGGAGGGCATCGATGTAGCGCTTTTGCGGGAGGTCAAGGAGGTGCGCCGCCAGCGCCTGACAGAATATGTCAAGGCACGGCCCGGGGCCCAGTACCATTCCGGCAAGGGTGTATGGAGCATAAAGTGTGATGTGGCGCTTCCCTGTGCCACCCAGAACGAGTTGGGTATTGAGGATGCTAAGCTTTTGGTGGAAAACGGCTGTATCGCCGTGGCGGAGGGTGCCAATATGCCCACCACTCTGGAGGCTACTAAATATCTGCAGGAGCAGGGCGTTTTGTTCTGCCCGGGTAAGGCAGCCAATGCCGGCGGCGTTGCTACTTCAGGTTTGGAGATGAGCCAAAACTCCCAGCGGCGAAGCTGGAGCTTTGAAAAGGTGGATGGCAAGCTGCAGGAAATTATGGTAGGGATCTTCCACAATTTGGATGCGGCGGCCCGGGAGTACGGTGTGGAGGGCGACTATGTTGCCGGTGCCAATATCGCAGGTTTCCTGAAGGTGGCAGATGCCATGCTGGCCCAAGGCGTGGTATAAAACCAAATATCGCAGCGATCCCCGGAATGCTGATACATTCCGGGGATTTTTGCGTTTGCGGATGAATTCCGGTTTATCGGGTTGTTTAAAGCATTGCTATGCACCAAGACTCCTTCTGATGAGGGTAGCGAAGCGAATTAGGATAACTATAGACCCGGTCGTACTTACGAACAGATCTCTGCGGGCAAGCCAACGGTCGGGAAGACAATTTCCTGGACAATCTTCTGCACCGACAGGAGCTGGAAGCATCGCTGGAAAGAAACCTGCAGTGGCATATAAAATAGCGGGTGAGAGCGGGGGGCCTGACATTCGGATGTTGAGAGTTGACATTTTACTATATTTTGCTATAATTCTATACAGTCAAATATAGTTGACAAAGAATAGGAGGAATAAAAATGAAAAGATTCGCAAGTATGATCCTGGTGCTGGCAATGGTCGTGTGCCTGTTTGCCGGTTGCGGCAACAAGGAAGCGGATGCTCTGGTGGGCACCTGGAAGGCAGAGGTGGATATGACTGAGCTGATCAGCGGCGCAATGGGTGCCGATATGGCGGAATATGTCACTTTGAGCGATGTGATCTTTACCATGGTGCTGCAGTTCAACAGCGACGGCACCTTCTCTATGACCCTGGATGAGGCTTCTATTGATGCTGCGCTGAATAGCGTTCTGCAGAGCGTGAAGGACGGCACCATTGCTATGCTGGAGGCACAGATCGCAGAGTACGGTATGGAAATGTCTGTTGAGGAGATGCTGGCAGCTTCCGGTACCGATCTGGATACCCTGATGGCAGAGATGGAAGCACAGATGAATCTGCCTGGCCTTGCTGCACAGATCATTTCTGAGGCAGCTGGTGAAGGTAAGTACGATGCCAAGGACGGCAAGCTGTTCCTGTCTGCCGGTCTTGACTACCTGCCCGACCCCGAGTGCTACGAGGTCTATACCCTGGAAGGCAATGTGCTGACCCTGGTGGAGTACGTCGGTACCGACAGCGACGGTTCTTTTGATGGCCTGTATCCTCTGAACTTTAATAAGGTTGCTTAAGTGAAAAATTGGATCCCCGGAATGTGTAAACATTCCGGGGATTTTTGCGTTTGCGGATGAATTCCGATTTAGCGCTCTGACGAGCGAATTGAAAATTGAAAGTTGAAAGTTGAAAATTGTGGTATTTTCCTTCGGAAAATAATTTAAAACGTCGGCGTAGCCGACACAATCATTTTCCATTTTCCATTTTCAATTATTATCGAGCGTC
>JAFSFK010000046.1 GCA_017435245.1 Oscillospiraceae bacterium
GACGCTCGATAATAATTGAAAATGGAAAATGGAAAATGATTGTGTCGGCTACGCCGACGTTTTAAATTATTTTCCGAAGGAAAATACCACAATTTTCAACTTTCAACTTTCAATTTTCAATTCGCTCGTCAGAGCGCTAAACCGGAATTTGACTCTATACAGGATCTGCATTGACGGATGGCGGTTTCCGCTGTAAAATAGCATCAAAACCAACGGGAGGTGTGAATATGCCATTTGTGATCGTCAGAAATGATATTACCAATATGTCTGTGGATGCCATTGTGAACACAGCAAACCCCAAGCCCGTGATCGGTTCGGGCACGGATTCTATGATCCACGAAAAGTCCGGCCCCCAGCTTTTGCTGGCACGGCAGAAGCTCGGTGCCATTGCACCTGGCTGCGCTGCTGCCACCCCGGCCTTCGACCTGCAGGCCAAATACGTGATCCATACCGTAGGTCCCGTCTGGAACGGCGGCAGCTGCGGTGAGGAAGCCACCCTTCGCAGCTGCTATGAGAATTCTCTGAAACTGGCACAAGAAAAGAACTGCCAGTCCATCGCCTTCCCTCTGATATCCGCCGGTAATTACGGTTTCCCAAAGGACATAGCCCTGCAGACAGCTATTTCTGTTTTTAGTGATTTCCTGCTAAAGAGCGAAATGATGATCTATCTGGTGGTATTTGACCGCAGCGCCTTCCGGCTGTCTGAACGGCTTTTTCAAAGCGTTGACAGCTACATAGACGAGCACTACGTCGCCCAGCGGGAGCTGATCACCGCCCAAGAAAATATCCGCCGGAATTTCCGCCCCCAGCGGAATGTTGCGGTTTTTGAGTATTCCGATACCTTGTGTGAGTCCGCTCCCTGTCCAACCTTTTCCAAAGACCTTTGTCTGGAGGATGCTCTGCGGAAACTGGACGCAGGCTTCACGGAAACTCTTTTGAAGCTCATCGACCAAACCGGAAAAAAGGATTCGGAAATCTACAAAAAAGCCAACCTCTCCAAGCAGCACTTCTCCAAGATCCGCAACAATCCAAACTATCATCCCACCAAGCCTACCGCCATCGCACTGGCCATTGCTCTGGAGCTGGACCTGGAACAGACCAACGATCTGATCGGCAGAGCCGGCTACACCCTGAATAACAGCAGCTTGTTCGATGTGATCGTCCGCTACCATATCGAACTGGGGATCTATAATGTTGTGCAGATCGACTGCGTGTTGTTCGAACACGACCAAAGCCTGCTCAGTTCATATAAAGTCCCCTCCCAGTTGACCAAATGAATAAAAAAGCCTCCTATAATATAGGTGTTCGTAGGGACGAGAATAGCTCGTCCGCAAAACACGCATTATAGGAGGCTTTATTATGAAGAAAAATTTGACTGAGCTTGTATTTATCCTGGATCGGAGCGGTTCTATGGCAGGACTGGAGGCCGACACCATCGGCGGTTTCAACGCAATGCTGGAAAAGCAGAAGCAGGAGCCGGGAGAGGCCATTGTGTCCACCGTCCTGTTTGACAACGACTGCCAGGTCATCCACGACCGGCTGCCCCTTGACCGGGTTCCCGCCCTGACCCGTAAGGAATACTATGTCCGGGGCTGCACCGCCCTGCTGGATGCGGTAGGCGGAGCCATCCACCACATTGGCAATGTCCACAAGTACGCCCGGGAGGAGGACCGGCCGGAAAAAACGTTGTTTGTCATCACCACCGACGGTATGGAAAATCACAGCTGCCGCTACACCTACGACTGGGTAAAGGAGATGATCCAGCGCCAGAAGGAGAAGTACGGCTGGGAGTTTTTGTTCCTGGGTGCCAACATCGATGCGGCCCGGGAGGCTGCCCGGTTCGGTATCACTGCCGACCGTGCCGCCAACTACCATGCCGATACCCTGGGTACGGAAGTGATCTACGAAACTGTCAGCGAAACCGTCTGTAATTTCCGGGCATCCAGGCCTATGACTGCCGACTGGAAGCAGCGCATCGATGAAGACTACAACAAAAGAGGAAAATAATCATTTGCCCCGAAGCACCATTCGGTCCTTCGGGGCAATATCGGTCATTCCTCATTTTCCGCCAGCAGTGCTTCCATTGTAACGCCGAGAATGGCGGCAATGGCCTTCAGTTCAATGTCCGTTGCGCTCCGGGTCTGACCCTCCAGCTTGGACAGGCTGGAGGGATTGATATCCACGCCCATCAGCTGCATTTTGCTCACAAGGGTGGCCTGCTTCATCCCCAGCTGCTTGCGGATACGCTCGATGTTGGCACCGCAGATGTTTTTATTGCCATATTCTGCCTTTCTCGGTTTCACCGGGACACCCCCTTGTCTTTCTAATTTAGAATTATAATCTCGTTTTTTCTTGATTTAATTCCAAATTAGAATTATAATGGGAATGCGACGGTTTTATTGCTTTTTCGCCACGCTATGCTATAATTTAACCATCAAAATTTTACTCAGGACAGCCATCTGTCCACTCCGGACGGTATAATCAAGCTATCACAGAACGGAGGTGCCGATTATGGAAAACACAAGACGGGATCGTGTGCTGGAGATATTTTTCCGGGGCTTGCGTGGGGAAGATCTGTGCGTGCAGAAGCTGGCGTATGAATACGAGGTATCCACCAAAAGCATCACCCGCTGCCTGAACGATATCAAGCTGTTTCTTGCAGAGCACCGGGAGCTTGTGGGGTATGCGGAGCTGCAGTATTCCCACCGGGACAAGTGCTACCGGCTGTATATGGACGAATTTTTGTCCAGCAAGGAGCTGTTTGCTGTGGTGGAGGTGCTCATCGGTGCCCGGGCCTTTTCCAGGGAGGAGCTTTTGCAGCTGACCGCAAAGCTGAAGCGGTTCACTACGCCGGAGGACCGGAGCAAGCTGCAGGAGCTGATCCGCAAGGAGCTTTATCAGTACCCGGAGGTCAAGCACGATTGCCAAAGCGTGATGGATACCCTGTGGCAGCTGATGCAGTGCATCCTAGAAAAGCGAGAGATCTCTGTGGAGTACTACCGGGCTGACCGGGCACTGCGGGAGCATCGGCTCCGTCCGGCATCCCTGCTGTTCACGGATTATTATTTCTACCTGATCGCATTTAATACGGAGGGGGATCCGGATAAGCCGCTGTACTTCCGGGTGGACCGGATCCGGCACATTACGGAGCACCGAAAGAAATTTACCGCCTCGGAGGCTCCGGCCTTTGACGAGGGACTGCTGCGGCAGCGGAGCCTGTTTATGTGGCCGGGCAAGCTGCGGACCATCCGGTTTGAGTTCACCGGTATTTCCGTTCAGGCGGTGATGGATAAGCTGCCCACAGCGAAGATCATCGAACGAACGGGAAATAAGTATCTGATCGAAGCGGAGGTCTACGGCGATGGCATCAAAATGTGGCTCCTCAGCCAGGGCCCATGGGTTAAGGTGATCTCCCCGGAAGATTTTAGAGATGAAGTCAAATACAGACTGCGAAAAGCGTTGGAGCAATACGAGACAGAAACTTAAAGGAGGTAGACTGTATGAAGACGATTATGTTGAGTAAAGATTTGATTGATGCCTATAAGAATTCAAAAAAGGATATATCTTATGCGCTTTCTGAGTTGCTTGGATATGTTGACTATAATAATAGTCGCCAAATTACTTGTCCCCCAATTATTCAACGGGATTCAATAGCGTTTCTGATTGACGATGCGGTTTTCAGCGAACTTCAAGATAAATTTGATGACTTGAACTCATACGGTGAAGTTGCTGAACTCCTTTTGTGGTCTAATTATTTTCTAGGAGGAAGTTTATGAATGAAACAAGTTATGAACAAGGCTTACTGGAACTCCAACAGCTAAATAAACGTTTAGAGTCAGTTCATTTTGACTATGAACAAGAAATGGCCTTAGCAATCAAGAACTGCCCTTCAAGGCTTGATGCGTATGATCTTGTATACTCCATCACAATTGGCATTTTAGCGGCTATTCTTGATACTAACGAGAAGGTTGCAGAGTTTTTAGATGAGCTTCACAGGTTAGCATCATTGGAGAAAGTGGAGTCTGAAAACAAGTTCAAGGAACTTCTGGCAAAGCTTTTACATCATCAAGGTGATTGGATGGATATGGTTCCAACGGACCAAGTAAATAAGACTGGGCAAAACCTGAAATCCTTTGTCTCCAGATATGCAAAGCCGGTATCTGACGGCCTTTGGACTTCTGAAGGTGTAAAAATATCAGGCCCCCATAGAATCTTTTGGGGCCATGACATATTTTCTATAAAAGGAGACAACCCCCTCGCACTGCTCATTCAGGAGTATGGCGTAGGCAAAGGAATAATGCAAGCTGTCAGACATCTGGTGGCAGACACTTGCTCCCATCAAGGACTTGTACTCCCGTGTTCTTCGTTCTTCGATTACATCGAAGTCTCTTTGGATGGTGCAGGAAATGAGATACAAAAGGCAAAAAACAAGCTGTTAGATTTTTGCCAGCAGTATAGCAGTGAAGCGCTGCAGAGAAAACAACCAGGTTTAAACAATGAGGTGTTCAACCATCTCTTCTCCATACATATGCAAGATGTTCTCTCGACGGGGCTTGTTGCAGCGGCAATATCTGCATATGGCAAAGGGAGAAAGATTACTGACGAGACTCGAAAAGTGCAAATGCGTGTCATTGGATATATGGGTGCAGTTTTTGGTAGTGCGATTATTGGTGCTGCTAAATACGGAATCCCCTATATCAACTGGCCTGCGCTCTTTTCCTTGGGCAAAAATACAATGCAGATGATTCATATTACTAACAAGAACGTCCAGGCGATTATGCTTGAAACTGAGCGCCTTCTTGACGAAGGGCAGAGGCTGAGAACCAGAGAGCAAAATCTTCATAATGAACTGCTTGATGATCTCCACAGTGTACTTATCTGCAAGGATACTGACTCCGGACGTAACTTATTAATAAATTATCTTGAGGAGGTAAACTAATATGCCCATACCAGCTATTCCGATTGTAGTAGGTGTTCTCGCAAGCGCAGGTGGCCTATCACTAGGCGCGCTGATTCGGCAGCCCCAAATCAATAGGCTTACGACAGAAATCGTCAAACTCCAAGAGGAGCTTGGCCGGATGCAGTCTCTAGCCAACGATGTAATGAAGGATATTGAAATTCTCAAGCTAAAAATGCAGCTACAGCAAAATGAAGATTTGTTGGCTCAATTGAACGGTCGGGATGAACTTAATATTGGTTATCTTGTATATGCTTACGGTCTTAAAGAGTATCTTGAAATCAAGCAGAACTATCTCATTGATGGAAAGAACATCACTGAGACAGAAGCAATCTTTGTTGATTCGTTTGCTATGTTCTTGGACAATAAGATAGCCGATGATAACAACAGCCTCATCCAGAAGAGATTTATCCGTGAATATTTGACAGAAAAGTATTCTGTAGAAATTGAGAACCTGACACCTCCTGACTTAAATGCGGTAATTGTAAACTTGGAAAGCAAAATCAAAGAAGCAAAGGCCAGAGCGACAAAGGATAAAAAGACATCAACTCAAGAGACAACATCCAAGGCAAGTACCTTCTCTGGGCTTACTTTGGGTGACGCTCTTAGATTCGCATGGATGGATGCAACTTTTGCTGTAGAAAGAAAGGTAGATGAGATCCATCGGAATCGTGTTAAGCAATCAAAAGATGCAGACGCTAATAGCCAACAAACAAAGTCCCTGTTGCAAAAAAAAGTAAGAGTAGGCAAATACTACGGAGTACGTCCCAAAGATGCCATTCAGTTTTGGTGGGCAGATACTAAAAATGCTTTAGGAATAAAAACGAAAAAGAAGCAATAACGCTTTGGGTGAAAACTTGTAAAGAGCAATAAAATGCTACATTTTGATTATCTCTATTTTTAAAAATTAATGCAGACACCCAGCTGTCCCCCTGGAAGTGTAGAATATAGGTACAATCCGAAATTCTCACTGACAGGGGGATTTCTTTTGCCCGAAATCAACACCATTGCGTCGCCCGTACGAAAGGAGTGCTGTACAATGAACCACAAGCTATGGCAGCAAGCATATGACCGGCTGTTTGCCATCTACGGAGAAGATCCGCCGGAGCAATGTCTGCGCAGACTGGAAGCAGAGCAGCAAGCTCTGGAACCCACCGATGCCATCCAGGTTTTTACCGTTCTGGGAAAACTCCAGGCCGAGGCAAAGCGGCAAAACACCGTCATCATTGCCGCCGGCACAATCGGATCCAGCTTCGCCGCCTGGCTGATGGGAGCAACCGTCGTCAATCCTCTGGTGCCCCACTACCTGTGTCCCCGCTGCGGCAAGGCAGAATTCATCCCCCAGGTTAAAGACGGCTTTGACCTGCCGCCAAAGAATTGTGCCTGCGGCGCAGCCTTTACCACGGAGGGACACCGCATTCCCTATCAAGGCTTTGTAAGCGCTGCGCTGGAAGGGTTACAGACCCGCATATATACTTCCACTGCTTTCCACCCCATCGCCGTGCGCATTGTCAAAGCCTTTTACCGGGATACCGCCCTGTTTCTGCCTGTGGAGAAAAAATCCTCCCAGCCGGTCAGCTGGGAGGAATACATCGTCTGCCCGGAGCCGGGTCATTCCCCGCCCATATCTTCCCAGGGCATCTGGGAAACAAACGATCTGGAGTATATGCTGTGGTACGAAGGGGAAACCACCTACATTTTCGATGTCAGTCCGCAGCTGGACCGGCTGGAGAAACTGGGAAAAGCCACCCACGTCCCGCTTCCCCAACGGCAGGATCTGCTGCAGCCGCTGACGCTAAGAGCACACCGCCCCAGTCTGCCTCCAGGCTTCCCGGAGGACCTGCCTATCACCTGTGACACCCTGATGCGGATCGATGCTCTGACCCGTTCTGCAGGTGCGTGGACCGAAAACGGCGCAGCGCTGGTGCGCTACCGCATAGCGGATTTCTGGGACATCCCGGCATTCCGGGAGGATATTTGGAACACCCTGGAGGATCTGCTGTCCCGGCAGGATTACCCCAACTCCACCGTACCATTACGGGTGATGGAGCGGGTAAGAAAGGGACGCTACCGGGATTGGGAGGATCGGCAGGAGTTGGAGACTGTCCTTCTGGACTTCGGCCTTCCGGGCTGGTATTTGCTGTGCCTGACGAATATCCAGTTTCTGTTCCCTAAAGCCCACGGCGTACAGCAGTTTCTGGCAGATCTGGCTTGCACCTGGTATCGGCTCCATCATCCCCATTGCTTCTGAGGATCCTGATTTACCGGTCGGGATGCCCCGGCGGCTATTGGAGCCCGGCAAGATACAAAGTGCTCAATTTGTATCCGAACTCGTTCCGTTTTCAAATTCCGATTTATCATATAGTCGATGGAATTCGGCTCTGTAAATCGGAGTTTACATTCAAAAAAGCGATGGCTTGTGCCATCGCTTTTTCTTTATTTTGGCGGCGGGCTGCTGCCGCCGAATGCTGCCGGAATCGCTACTACTATAATCGGCAGCTATGGATGATCATTGGGGAATCATTAATAAGGAAAGGAATCATTTATGGTTAGTGCCGCAGCCGCAGCTGCCATTCGTACCACAGCTGCCACTGCAGCTGCAGCCATCCGGGCAACCGATACACTTTTTACCGCTTTTTTTCGCTTTGACCACATACCAGACCGCAAGGCCGATGATGATCACAAGCACAGCAATGATAATAACATTTTCCATAATTACTTACCGGACAGAGCGTACTCTGCCTTGACCTTCTTGTCAGACTTAACACACAGATATACCACGATGGCAGCCATCACTGCCACGGCAATCAGACCACCGACAAAGCCGGCACCAAAGGAACCGGTGGTGATCAAAGTGCCGATCTGGTAGACCAGGAAGCCCAGGGTGTAACCCACCCCCAGCTGCAGGCAGATGCCGCCCCACAACCACTTCTTCTGCTTGATCTCACTGTTCATAGCGCCGATGGCGGCGAAGCAAGGGGGTGTGAACAGGTTGAACATCAGATATGCCAGTGCGGCAACTCTGGTGATGGCAAAGACGGCAGCAACCTCAGCGCCGGCACCCTCTGCCATTTCCAAAGCCTCGGTGTCGATGAGATTGGAGATACCATAGCACACAGCCAGAGTACCCACAACATTTTCCTTAGCAATAAAGCCGGTGACAGCTGCGGCAGCCAGCTGCCAAGCCTGAATACCGATCACAGGCACCAGGATCACCGCAATGGGGTTGGCAATGGTAGCCAGGATAGAGGTATTCTCCATTCCCTCTTCTACCACCTGGAAGTTCCAGTTGAAGGACTGCATAATGAACACAACCGCATTGCACAGCAGGATGATGGTACCGGCCTTGACGATGTAGGCCCAGCCACGGCTGAGCATATCCATACAGGCACGCTTCAAAGAGGGAGCCTTATATTCAGGCAGTTCAATGATAAAGAAGGACTTGCGGTTCTTGTGACCGGCGATCTTGTTCACCAGCAAAGAGCACAGCAAGATCAGGGCAATGCCCACAAAGTACATCAGGGTACCCACCCAGCTGGCATCGCCAAAGAATGCGCCGGCAAACAGGGCAATCACAGGCAGCTTAGCGCCGCAGGGCATAAAGGGAGTGAGCATTGCGGTAGCATTGCGTTCCCGCTCGTTGCGGATGGTACGGGCAGCCATAACGCCGGGGATAGCGCAGCCGGTGCCGATGATAAAGGGGATAACAGACTTGCCGCTCAGACCAACCTTCTTGCAGATGGGGTCCAGAACGATGGTGGCACGGGCCATATAGCCGCAATCCTCCAGAAGGGAGATCATAAAATACATCACCATAACCAGAGGCAGGAAGCCAACCACCGCACTAACACCGCCGATGATGCCTTCGGTCAGCAGGGCGACCAGGAAGTCATTGCCACCCTCCAGCAGACCGCCGACCCATTCCTTAAAGGTATCGATCCAGCCCACCAGGAAATCTGCGATCCAAGGGCCTACCCAAGCCTGGGAGATCTGGAACACCAGGAACATCACGCCTGCAAAGATCAAAAGACCTCCAATGGGATTGGTAAGTACAGCGTCGATGGCGTCCTGGGCATTTTTGTTCCGGGTCAGCACCTTACGGGTCTCCACAACCTTAACGATCTTGTTGACAAACGCAAAGCGCTTACGGTCAGCCGCCTCAACTTCTTTTTTGTCGGTCAGATCGATATCGCCCTGAACATAGGGAGCCTTCTGTCCCTTACCGACCACTTCTGCGGCAGCCTTGACCACATCGGCAAGACCCTCACCGGTGGTGGAGGTCGTCTCAACCACAGGGCAGCCCAACTTCTGGGACAGAGCTGCAACATCGATTTCCGTCTGCTTTTTCTCGTTGACATCGTGCTTATTCAGGGCAACCACCACAGGAATGCCCAGCTCCAGCAGCTGAGTGGTGAAGAACAGGCTGCGGCTGAGGTTGGTTGCGTCCACGATGTTGATGATGGCATCGGGATTCTCATTCTTGACATAAGCACTGGTAATGCTCTCCTCGGAAGTGAAGGGAGACATGGAGTAGGCGCCGGGGAGGTCAACTGCCACCAGTTCCTGTCCTGCGGCGTATACCTTCTTGATAGGTGCTTCCTTCTTGTCAACGGTAACACCTGCCCAGTTGCCAACCTTTTCATTGCGGCCGGTCAGGGCGTTGTACATGGTCGTCTTGCCGCTGTTGGGATTGCCCGCAAAAGCAATTCTCATCTTTTTTCCTCCTAAATGGTTATGTTCTATCTTGCAGTTAGCGCCTGCTAACCAATGTATAAAAAGAAACACAGGCGCCTATTGGGATCGTTTCAAAACTTAAACAAGGATCGCCTCAGCCAGCTGATTGTCGATATTGTATCTGCCGTCCTTAATGGAAACGGTACAGCTGCCTCTGCGGCGGGCAACCACGGTAATGGGTTCGCCACTGTAACATCCCAAGGAGAACAGAAAAGCGTTCAGTTCCTCATCGTCGGTTTCGATACGGCGAATAATATACTCTTTTCCCTCTTCTGCCTGCATCAGGTTCATAATAGCATTCGCCTCCATCCTTTAAGTTAGCCTATGCTAATTCCTTGAATAAAATACCACTTCCGGACGAATTTGTCAAGAAAAATTTCCAAAGCAGCAGCATAAATTCCGGTTTAGCGCTCTGCCGAGCGAATTGAAAATTGAAAGTTGAAAATTGAAAATTGTGGTATTTTCCTCTGGAAAATAATTTAAATAGTGGCCGAAGGCCACACAATCATTTTCCATTATCCATTTTCCATTTTCA
>JAFSFK010000047.1 GCA_017435245.1 Oscillospiraceae bacterium
GTTTATCGAGCTGACGCTCGATAATAATTGAAAATGGAAAATGGAAAATTGAAAATGATTGTGTCGGCTACGCCGACGTTTTAAATTATTTTCCGAAGGAAAATACCACAATTTTCAACTTTCAACTTTCAATTCGCTCGTCAGAGCGTTAAATCGGAATTTATTCTTCTATCACTGCCACCAGGCAGCCGTGGATCATCGTTACTCTGGGATCATCCAATTGAAAAGTTCCCTTTTCCGGGTATCCGTGCAGTCCCTCTCCTGTCAGCTTTGCGGTGGCTTCTTTCAGCACCCAGAAGGTAAGCAGCGCAAGGCGCTGATCCCGGGTGGCATCAAACTGGGCTTTTTCCGATGGGGAGAGGATCTTCTCCGCCAGTGCCAGATTGATGTTTCTGTCCGTCTCCTCGGCATCCACGCCAACAGGGTTTTCCGACAGGACGCAAAAAGCATGGTTTTTGGTATGAGAGATAGAAAAATGCCATTTGCCTGTGACAAAGCAGGGCTTTCCCCGTTCTTGGATGGCGATCTGCGGCAAGGCTTCCCCTGTATGCTCCAGATAGAGCTTTTTCAGCAGCTCCCGCCCGGCAGTATGTCCCGTTTGCCCGGGCAGTATTTTTGCGTGCCCCAGAACCATGGATCTTTCCTCCCTTCAAATTTCAGTTTATCGTGCCGATAAACGAATTGATAATGGATAATGCATAATGGATAATTATGGTATTTTCCTTTGGAAAATGATTTAAATAGTCGCCGTAGGCGACACAATCATTATCAATTATCCATTTTCAATTGTCCATTATTTATAGTATACCCGGTTGGTGGGATACTGTCAATCGGCATAACCGTGGGCACCTGTGCATATTCTTTGATGAACAAGGAGGGATCATTATGGAACAACTGCAGCTGCCCCACAAGCTGACGCTCAGTGAGCGGTCACATCTGAGCCTGTCCGGCGTCACAGAGGTGGTCAGCTTTGATGATACCGCAGTGGTACTGAAGACCGGTCTGGGCACATTGGTAGTACAAGGCGACCGGCTACAGCTGAAGACCCTTTCCCCGGATGGGGGACAAGTTGTGGTGGACGGCAACGTGTCCTCCCTTGTCTACGAGGAACCCCGGGGCGATGGTCGCCTGTGGCACCGTCTGTTCGGATGACTGCCCCCAACGTTGCCGCTCTTCGGTTTTGTCAGGCGCTTCTGCTGGGTTCCGGTCTTGGCCTTTATTACGGATTTCTGCGTCCTCTGCGGCCTAAGCTGACCTCGTTATCGGACCTTCTTTTTTTGCCGGTTTTCTTCTGGATCTGGCTGTACCTGAATTTTGCCCTGTGCCACGGTGACCTGCGTCCGGGGTATTCTGCCGGTCTGCTCCTTGGGATCTTTCTGTGGGAAAGCACCTTTGGGAAAGCCTTGCGCCCCATTTTTGCCCTTTTTTGGCAGACAGCGGCCAAAATTTCCTTCCCTTTCAAAAAAATTTTCAAAAAATTTGGAGAATTTATAAAATTTCTCTTTGCAACGGGAAAAAAATGGGGTACAATAAAATGGCAAAAACGTCAGCATATTTGGAAAAAATCCGGAGGCGCACCTTATGGCCAATCGAAAAAACCCCTTCCGCCGGATCCGGTTGGTTTATCGGCGCAGCTCCACACTTCTGAAGTGTGCGGTTCTGGCGGTCATCGTATTGTCTACGGTGGCGCTGTTGGCTATCCACGTTGCCATCGGCCAGACCCGTCAGGATGCCGAAGCACTGCGCAGCCAAGCCGCACGTCTGGAAAAAGAAAACCGCCAGCTCACACAGGCCATTGCCGAGGTCGGCACCGTACAAAGCATTAAGCGCATCGCAATGGAAGAGCTGGGTCTTGTGGATCCGGATTCGGAGTTTTTCGATCCCGTTGACAACAATGCCGAATAATTATTTGGAGGAAGCAAACAGTATATGGAGTTAACCGTAGGAGCAATTTTAGAGGGCAAAGTCAAAACCATCACCAACTTCGGCGCATTTATCGCCCTTGGTGAAAACCAGACCGGAATGGTACATATTTCGGAAGTGGCCAATACCTATGTCAGCGACATCCGTCAGCATCTGACCGAAGGTCAGGATGTGAAGGTTATGGTCATTGGCATTGATGGCGGCAAAGTCAATCTATCCATCAAGCGTCTGGAACCCAAGCCCCAGCGTCCCAATGGCAATTTCCGCAGCGGCGCACCCCGTCAGGGAGGAGCCCCGAATCAGAGTGCTCCCCGTCCTGCCCGTACCGCTCCCACGCCTCCTCCCGCACCTAAGACCGCAGATCAGCTCTTTGAAGAAAAGCTGAAGGCCTTTATGTCGGAATCCGACAGCAAGATCTCTTCCATCCGGCAGTATTCCGACCACCGGACCAAGAGCCGCAGAAGATGATAAAAACGGCTGCGAACGCAGCCGTTTTCAATTGACAATTGACAATTGACAGTTGACAATTGTTTTCCGTACAGGAGGTTTGTATGTCAAATGTCATTATTACCGGCGGCTCAAGAGGTATTGGCGCTGCCGCAGTAGAACTGTTTTCCCGGCAAGGGCATTGTGTATATTTCCTTTACGAAAAAGAACACGAAAAAGCTGCCGAAGTGGCGAAAAAAACCGGTACGAGAGCCATCTGCTGCGACGTAGCCGACAGTGCAGCCGTCCGGGAGGCTTTTGCCGGTATCCCGGATGTGGACGTGCTGATCTGCAATGCTGGCATCTGTCATACCGGACTTATGAGTATGCTGCCGGAGGCCGATTGGGACAGGCTTTTTGATGTAAATGTCAAGGGCATCTATAACTGCGTAAACGCCGCAATGCCCTTTTTCCTGAAAAAACAATCAGGCTGCATCATCACCGTCAGCTCCATGTGGGGACAGGTGGGTGCTTCCTGCGAGGCTGCCTACTCCGCCACTAAGGGAGCTGTGATCGCCCTGACCAAGGCCCTTGCCAAGGAGTTGGGTCCCAGCGGGATCCGATGCAACTGTGTTGCCCCCGGAGTGATCGAAACGGATATGTGCGCTGAGGTAGACCCCCAGATTCTGGCGGAAATGGCCCAGGATTCTCCTGTTGGAAGAAACGGGACCCCTATGGACGTTGCCAAAGCCATGATATACCTTGCAGATGCGGAATTTGTCACCGGGCAGGTGATCCCTGTCAACGGTGGATATGTGATATAGGAGGAATTACCAATGAAAATTGCAATTGCCTGTGACCACGGCGCTTTGGCGCTGAAGAATGCGGTGATCGAGCACCTGAGCAAGAAGGGCTACGAAATGGTGAATTTTGGCACCGACACTCTGGATAGCTGCGACTATCCCGATTTTGCCGGTCCCGCAGCCAAGGCTGTCGCCTCCGGTGAATGCGAAAAGGGCATTGTCCTTTGCACCACCGGTATCGGCGTTTCCATTACCGCCAATAAAGTCAAGGGCATCCGCTGCGCACTGCTTTCCGATGTGATGTCCGCCCGGATGACCCGGGAACACAACGACACCAATATGATGGCCATCGGTGCCGGTGTGGTTGGCCAGATGCTGGCACTTCAGATCGTGGATACTTGGCTGAGTACCGAGTTTACCGGCGGCCGCCACCAGCGCCGGATCGATAAGATGATGGCTCTGGAGCAGGAATAAAATAATGACCGGGAAGGGCAGCAGCCCCTCCCGGTTTTTAACAGGCAATATACAAATTCCGGTTTATCGAGCTGACGCTCGATAATAATTGAAAATGGAAAATGGAAAATTGAAAATGATTGTGTCGGCTACGCCGACGTTTTAAATTATTTTCCGAAGGAAAATACCACAATTTTCAACTTTCAACTTTCA
>JAFSFK010000048.1 GCA_017435245.1 Oscillospiraceae bacterium
AGAGCCTCCCTCTTATTTTTGGTACGGGCGACAGGACTTGAACCTGCACGGTTGCCCATTGGAACCTAAATCCAACGTGTCTGCCAATTCCACCACGCCCGCATATATTAAATTTTCTGCGTTTTTCGTCCTGTTGCGGTGCCCGATAAAATCTTCGGGCTTACGCTTTCCCTCGATTTTATCGACCGCTGCCACTCGCTCAGGTCGCTTCTTCCGCCACAGGCGGCGCTCCCATCGCTCCCCAACGTGTCTGCCAATTCCACCACGCCCGCATTGGCTATATTTTATCACGGGGATCTGGGGTTGTCAATCCAAACCGTATCCCCCTTGGGGGCTTGCGCCTACATAAAAAATAAGATATAATAATCAAAACACAAAAAGGAGGGTTTGCCTTGGACCATCATCACGACCACGAGCATCCCCACGATCACGCCTATATGCACGCCCACGGCATCGCCCATACCCACGGTCACGTCCACGAAAACCAGAAGGCTGTCATCAACCGGCTGGCCCGTGCCATCGGACATCTGGAGAAGGTGAAGCGGATGGTCGAAGAAGGCTACGACTGTTCTGAGGTCTTGGTACAGCTTGCTGCTGTCCGTTCCGCTCTGGACAACACCGGCAAGGTGATCTTAAAGGATCATATGCGCCACTGTATGGTGGATGCCGTTGCCGCAGGGGACGAAGAAGCCATTGACGACCTGTGTCAGGCCATCGACAAATTTATGAAATAAGCGGATCCCGGGCGGTAACTACCGCCCGGGATAATTAATTGGACGTATTGTCCTCTTCCGGTTCTGTTTCGGTCGTTTCTTGGGGTTCATATGGAAACAGCTTTACATTGATCAGCCAGGCAATAAACACACCGATCAGTGTCTGGCTGGCACGGAAAACAGAATAGTAGACAGGCTCGCCATCCTTCTGGGTCAGCATAAAAATAATGAAAATAGCAGCGCACAGACCGCAGTAGGCGTGGCAGTTTGCTTTTTCTGCCAGGATCAACGTGAAAAGTGTTCCCAAAAGCAGCAGCGCAAGATCAATACCAATTGCAAACCAGGAAGGCTCTGCCATCCCTGTAAGCCATCTGCCTAAAAACAGCAGGGGAAGTCCCACGCCCATTGCCACAAAGGTGGCCTTGATCCGGTCTTTTCCCATATCCACGGTTTTTTGTGAGCTGTCCCGCATCTCGATCACGCCATAAATGTATATATACAACGGATGCACTTCCAGACTGGGAAAAACCAACCGGATCAGCTGCCAGACCCAGAAACCCACAAAAATCGCCAGCAGGCTTTTCATCTTCCGCAAGCCTATATGCGGAAGATGCTCTGTCAAATGAGGATGTTCGTCAGTGTGAGACATAGTGATCCCTCCCCGTTAATCGTCCTTATCAAAGGAGAGTATCTTGCCGGTTGCGGCATCGATCTCGTATTCATACTCCAGATGGCCTTCCCGGAAAGTCACCTCATATTCCTGACGTCCGTCATCGATCTGCAGCACAGTATGCAGTCCCACCGCATCTTCTGCGCTTATGCCTGCGTGCTCCAGAGCAATGGCCTGTGCTTCCTCAGGACTGATCAGCTGGGACGGATCAATGGGTGTAAAGCCACCGGCAGCACCACTGGGACCGATCAACGCATTCGCTGCATCATTGACCTTCTGCTCCAGGGTTTCCTCAATGGCATCCACCTTATTTTCGATGACATCCTCAACGATGCCGCAACCGGAAAGCACCAGCAAAAGAACGGTCAGCATAAGACAAAGGATTCTTTTCATACCAACACCCCACATCCTATATAGTATACAATATTATTTTTTAGTATACCAGATTTCCGGAAAACAGTCAATTTCCAGTTTATCGGTGAGATGTTCGTTAGAAACTGTAGGGGCGGATATTATCCGCCCGGGGATTTTGTAAAACAAAATCCCATCACCGACAGGTGATAATATATGATTTCCTCCGGAAATCCCAATTATTTGCACACAAACAATTGGGCGGGCGATTGATAATCGCCCCTACAAGTTCTATTGAAGACTGTTCGATAAACTGGAATTTGAAGCGCACAGGGCAATATAAAGAACAGCCGGCGGAACTTTCGTTCCGCCGGCCTTTTAGGTTATTGGGGAATTACATCTATGAACCGGTCGCAAAAACAGAGCTTTTATTGCGAGTCAATAAGAGATCCTGCAAGCAGATATTCGATAACATCAATAATCTGCTCATAAGTTATCATACCTTTACCGACAGCGACCTTCAAGTATACGGAAGGAGAAGAATTGTATGCTTCTTCGGAGATGTAATCACTGAAGTCTTCATAAGAGTACAATCCGTATGTCTCAATATCCCGCTGCATTGCTTCTTCGTTGTACTTCAAGTCAGGATCATACTCGAAGTAGTTAACCAAGCCAGTAATATTTCCAGGGATATTGGGGGTGTTCAAGAAGCCGTTGGAAATGCTGTTCATATGGAAATAGGAGACAGGGCAGAAAATCCTTACAGTTTCTGTTGCAATATAAGCATTTTCCAGAACCACATTTTCTGCAGACGTGCCATCATTGCCTGCATAGTAGAACTCGTGACCAATGAAGTCGGCATAATTCTCATAATCCACATAGACATACTTCATCAATGTCATATCAAACAGGCCATGGGACTGTACGATTTTCAGTTCTTCGCCGTTAGCAAGCTCCAGATGCAGCACATCATATTCGCTTGCTTCCTGATCTGTGTGGGTGTTGAAAATAATGGGCATAGCTTCAAATTTGCCACTTACATGATTGAATGCTAGAACCATATCGCCAACAGTTACATTTTCAATAGCTTTCTGTGTGCCATCGGCCATAGTGATCAATGTTCCTTCTACAAGGCAGGTTTCTTCTAGTTGAGTCCATGTACCGTTACAGAAATCGCTATACTTATACTGAGCATTCTTGTCTTCTGCAACAGACCAGGTGTAGCTGAATTTCAGCTCCTGGCCGTTATTATTGTCTTTGAAGGAGTAGGAAACAGGAATTGTTCTGGCACCATTTCCGGTGTTAACAAGGCCGTTGGAAGTGGCTGCTACGAAATACAGAGTATCAGCTGTGTCGTCCTTATCTGTGTCCACACATACCGGCATAGCATAAACATTGTTACTGCTATGAACCTGGCCACCTGTAAGAGTCAAGATGAAGTCGCCGTTATCGGGAGTATAAGTCCAGGTCGTACTTGTTCCGTTCAGCTGTCCCTTTGTTGTAGGTGTATAGTCGGCCAGATTGATTGTCTTGTATTGCTTTTCTGCAACACTCCAATATCTGATCTGGATCCCTTTAAGAGCAGGTGCAGCACCGCTCCAAGTTCCACCGTAGCTGGAAGCCACACAAACACCGGCTTCATAGTTGCTTGCAACCAAAGAAGGAGATTCCTTGCTGGTCTCTGTACCTGTAACCTTATAATTAACAGCATACTCCTTCCCGTCAACTGTAGCTGACAGAACGTAGGTCTTGCCGCCAGCAGTCACAACAACAGGAGTTGTAGGCTTTGTGCTACCATCGACCAGATACTCTGTCACGGACTCACCGTTAACGGTCATAGCCAATTTGCTGAAGTCCAATGCATAACCGGACAGTTTGTCCAAATCCACATTCAGCTCATAGGTCCAGCCGTTAGCATCAAAGCTCTTACCTGTAGTCAGACCATCTGCTGTATCACTATAAGCAACCTTGATAATATCACTATACTTATTAGAAGAATAGTCAGCAACATTTACAAACGATGCTGCAGTTCCCTGTTTGTTTGTGTAGGAACAAACATAGAATGTAGACAACGAGGCGCTGATTTTTACTGTCTCATAAGGGATAGTGTTTTTGTCTGTTCTCTCATCCGTAATATTCCCGGGATCTTTCATGGTATTACCAGGTTCAGCAGGCATATAAGCAAATCCCAAATTCAACGACTCTTTCGTTCCGTCATTGTTGAGATCATGCAGATAGTCTGTCTGCTTCATAACTGCTGTAATAATGCTTTGTCCTTCACTGGGCACATAATTAGCATCGTTTTCATCGATCCATGCGTCCTGGATAAGAGTTCCTTCCAATGTGGTGGGTGCTGCGTTACCGCTGTCATCGCACATATAAAGCACACTAAAGCCCATTATAGTAGTACCGTTTTCTGCACCGTCTGCTTTGTAGGTGGACTCTGCCGGTTTCTGCACGAGAGTTACATCTCTCAAAGTCAAACTGTTGGCACTACCAACCAGAATATTAGCGACTGCGCCCAGCTCGATACGAGAATTATCAATTACAACATTACCGCTGGAGACATTTACAGCAGCACGGGCACCGGAAATGCGGGAGTTCAGAATCTGGCTATTTCCGGAAACCATAACACCGCTTCTCGCATTATAGTAACGGGTCTTACCAGAGGTGTCCGTGTAGCTGCGATTACTGCTGCTAGTGAGATTGCTCTTGTACAGGGCCGCATAATCGAAGTTGGGGCATACGATCTGGACATTGTCCAAAGTACCGTCAGCCAATGTGACAAAGGAATAACCCAAGTCTGCTGCGTAAGAGTCACTGCCACAAGTCAGGGTGAAACCATTACCATACAGCGTATGACCGTTGGAAACCTCCAAAGAGCTAAAGCTACCATTCTTCAACAGGACAATATCTTTAGTTGTTGCGTTAGCTGCTCCGGTCGCATTGGTTGCATCCACAACTTCCAGTGTCAGCTCTGTGGGGATACAGTAATCATTATCAGTAATGCTTACTGTCACCTTGCCGGTGCCGGAGAACTGAATGGTACCTTCGCCCCAGGTGGCGTTGGAAGTATACGCGCCGCTGGCATTACCTGCAACATTTTCGATTGTAACAGCAACTGTACCAATCTCTGCGCCGCTTTTTGCCTCAAACAGGCTGCTTAATTTAACGGCATTCTCATTGCCGATACGGTAGGTAAAGTTGGTGTTTGTAAACAACTTTTCAAACTTCACTACCGGCTGGAGATCGACGATTTCCACATTGATAGTAGTGGGAGTACAGAAGTTATAGTCGGTGATGGTGATGGTTGCTGCACCGGTACCGGAGAAGGTCAGAGTGCCGCTTACCCAATCCTCAGCATCGGCTGTATAAGTACCACCGGCGGTGCTGGTTTCACCCACGGGAGAAACAGCGACCTGAACATTAGCGCCCTCGATGGGATCCACGTTCTGATCAACGGCAGCAAACAATTCGCCGATGGTCACAGAGGTGCCGGTGGTGTAGCTGCTGTTTTCAGCCACGAGGGATTTAAACTTCTCAACGGAGCTGCCGTCTTCACGGTCCAGAATCTTGACGCCTTCCATATCGCCAACACCCTTGCTGGTAACACCCCAGCCATAGCCGGTGACCAGGTTGTTGAACTCCAGATAGATATGGCGGTTGTTTTCAACAAAGATCTCCTGACCGTCTACGGTTTCCTTGTCGGGAGTACCGTCGCCGTTGTAGTCGTCGTGGTTATGTACCTTGCCATCGACAAAGTGGTAGCAGGTAGCATTTTCGGTGGCATGCGTACCGTTAACTACAACATAGTTATAACGACCGGAGGTGGGGATAGCGGTGGTCTTGCCATCCAGAGAGGTGACAGTCATTTTCTCCACATCCACAGAAGCCACCTGATCCAGACGGCTGAACTGATGATCGTGGGTGTAGGATGCCAGAGAGTTGGCAACCAGCTCGCAGTAGTAGTAATCGTTCCAGTCGCCGTAGTGGACGGTACAGCCGGAAGCGGTGATGCCGTTCATATTGGGGTAAACATGACCGTTTGCATCCGCAGGCAGGTTTTCACGGATGGAGCCGATCAGCATACCGGCGTAGCGATATGCGTAGTACTGGTAGTTAGCGCAGACGTCATTGAAAACATCCATCTGAGCGGCAACGTGGCAGTTCTCCATATGGATACCACCGTTCACGGGATAGTCTGCGGAGCTCTGACCGCTGGTGGGATAGTACTGACCCACAATGCCGCCGCAGGCTACATCATAAGAGCCCCACAGAGCGGAGATCTTGTTGGAGTTGTCCACGGTGATATTGGTGAAGGTGGTCTTTAGGTTTGCTTCCTTTGCATACCAGCCGACACAGCCGACGATACCGCCGTTGCCGATGTTATATACACGGGGGTTACAATTGAAAATCGCAATGTTTTCAAAGGTAGCTCCCTCCGCATAGGCAGCGATGGTACCAGTGGTAGCGATCTCACCGTCGGAGGAGAAATTCTCCACGGTCAGGTTGCGGACAGTACCGCCGTAGACCTTACCGAACAGGCCCATACCGTCACGGTAATACTGCAGATTCGCATCATACCAATCGTGGTCACCCTTCATCTCCCAGGTGTTCTGGTAGAAGTTGGAGATGGTGTGACCCTGGCCATCAAAGGTGCCTTCAAAGGAGTAGAAACCGGTAGAAACAGCAACGCCGGTCTTTTCGTATTTGCCGTCGTCGGAGTTATAGCCGATGGGATAGAATACGATGCCGTTCTCAGAATCCAAGTCGCCGATGTTGATATCGCCAATCAGCTTGATGGTCTTGCCGGAGAAGGAATCCTGAGTCTGGTTATCCATACCGCCTACGATTGCACTCAGACCTGCCAGCTGGTCAGCGTTGGCAATCTCAAACACATCGTCAGTGGTATTATACCAAGTATAGTCACGCTTACCTTCCCATGCAGGCTCCTCGGAAACCATAGCAACCTCGGAGAAGGAGGCCATTGCCACGGTGATATCACCGGTGGCGGGATCGTAGTAGAATTCGTTGTGCTCGTCCAGTTCAGCCAGAGTCATAACACGGATCATCTCGTTAGCAACGCCGTCCTCCACGTGGTACAGCGTCACGTTACCGATGTTCAGACCGTTCGGCAGGATCTTACCCAGGCAGACCTGGATGGGCGTTGCGTTTTCTGCACTGACGCCCTCTATATGGATATCCAGAGGCAGGATCTCCTGGCCGGCTTCCAGAGCGATGCCGCTTTCGGATTCGCTCTTCTCGGAAACGGTCAAGGTCAGAGTGTTGCTCTCCACCTGCACACCGGCGGGAACCTGAGCGGACACTTCTTCGTTGCCGAAGGTAGCAGCCTGGGAGACCTGTCCGTTCTCAGTGGAAACACTGGTGGACAGCTCGATAATGTTATCACCCAGACCGGGATCGGTTTCGTTCTGATGGAAGTAGCTGTATGCAC
>JAFSFK010000049.1 GCA_017435245.1 Oscillospiraceae bacterium
ATTTGTGTGCAAATAATTGGGATTTCCGGAGGAAATCATATATTATCACCTGTCGGTGATGGGATTTTGTTTTACAAAATCCCCGGGCGGATAATATCCGCCCCTACAGTTTCTAACGAACATTACACCGACAAATCGGAATTTGAAAGCTATAAAATTTGCAGGCTGGAGCGAAAGCTCCAGCCTGCTTTGGTGTTAACAGGGGATTATTCAGTTGCTCCCGGCTCAGTGGTTTCAGGTTCAGCGGAACCGGAATCGACACCGTCATTGACAGTAGGTTCCTCAGGTGCTACATAGCCTGCGTTGGGATAACCGCAGCCGTTGTCACAAAAAGGACCATTGGAAGTGAAGTTATGTTCGGGACAAGGTATAACTTCACCGGTTTCAGAAATCCACAGATAGCCGACCAGATACTTCTGGACATTATTTGCAAAGGTACCGCCGGTGATGGTTGCTGTGCCGTTATAGTTGGCGTCTCCGCCTTCCTGCTTGCCATCATAGACAGAATGAATCGTGCCGCCGGTGATAATCAGATTACCATTGTCAAAACGGACGGTACCATTGATCATAGCGTTATCGCTGATGGTAACGGAACCTTCATATGCACGAACTGCATACCGTGCGTCAGCGTGGGAGGTAACGGTACCGCCGGAGATGTTGATCTCCGCATCACCGGTGCCGATGATGTCGGTCCAGTGGACTGCGCCGGCAACATTTCCGTTGGCATCATACTGACCGATGTTTTCGTACACTTCACCGCCGGTCATATTGAAGATACCGTGGACCGTAATGCCGCAGACATTGGAATAAACAGTGTTGCCGTTTTGATCGACATAAGAACCGGCAATATTCCTATAGATGCTGCCGCCGGTCATATTGAAGGTATTGCTGGGAGCGATATTGATCGCACCACCATTGGCGGTTTCATTCTGATAGATGTCACCGTCAGACATATTGACAACAACATTTTCTCCGGAAATATAAACGGCTGCACCCTGTTTCAACGCAGTATTCTTATAAATGGATGCGCTGTTGATGTTCAACGTGCCGCAGTTGATGTAGATTGCTCCACCGTAGCTATCAGCAGTACACTGATAGATGCTGCTGTTATCGTCGATGGTCAGGGAGGTGGTGTCTGTTTTTGCACCGATCACAGAGATGGCACCACCACTGACGGATGCATTACAATCTGTGATGTTGGTATTGTCCACATTCACTGCAGCGTTTGCGGCTGCGCAAATTGCACCGCCTGTTTTGGCTTGACAGCCAGAGATCATTGCGCCGTTCTTGGTGGTAACGGCTGCGTTGGCTGCGTAGATGGCACCGCCGTTTTCATAGCCGGTGCTGTTGCTGATGTGTGCGCCATCAACTGTTACTGTAGAAGAACCGTGTGCATAGATGGCACCGCCGTAATTTGCGCTGCTGCCGGAAATGCTGCCGCCGGTGATGGTAACAGTGGAGCCGTTGGCATAGACGGCACCGCCGTAGGCTGCTGCCTTACAGTTTTCGATGATTGTGTTGATAAGTTCAACGGTGGAGCCACCGGTGGCGTAGATGGCACCGCCGTTACCGCCTTCTTTGTAAACCTTCTGGGCAGTATAGATACCTGCGGCAGTAGCGTTCTTGATGGTTACATTCTCAAGGGTCATCGTTGCCTTATCGCCGGCATAAAGCGCACCACCATTACCTTGCTCGGTAAGGTCATCAGCTTCGTAAGCGATTGCCTCAAACCCTGTACAATCAATTATACCGCCTTCCATATTAAAGGAAGATCCTTCGCCGTAAACCCAGGCGATCGCTGCGGTGTTGTGCGTATCGTTTGCCTTCAGCACACCGGTTCCGGTATTGTCCAGAATGGTGACGGAAGAATTATTGGCAATGCGGAACAGTCGGGTATCCACATCCTTGCCTTCGCCTGCCTGGTTCTGGCCGGTCAGCGTGAAGCCGTTGAGGTAGATTTTGATGTTGGCATCACATCTGAGGTCAATGATTCTATCCAGAGAATAGTTATCGGTCAGGTAGTAGTAACCATTCTTCATCACATTGCCGTTTTCTGCGGTGAGGGGAACGTTGTTCTTATTTGCTTCTGCCTGCTCCACCTGTTCGACCGTGTTGATAAAAGCGGCAGCAGTCAAAGGCTCCCACACCTGGATCTGGATGGTAGTGGGCTCGCAATAGTAATAATCGTTGATTGTGACGGTTGCCTCACCGGAACCGGTAAAGGTCAAGGTGTTCTGCGTCCAATCATCTTTGGAAACACACTGGAACGCACCACGGACCCGACTGTCTTCTGTTGCGGGGGAAACGTAAGCGTGAACATAGAAGTTCTTGATCTCACCCTCACCGCTTGCCTTAAACAGATCGCCAAGGGTGACAGAATCACCGGCACGGACATAAATAACATCATTGGGGCAGAACTTCTCCACCACTGCCGGTGCAGTAATGATCTCAACACCATGATCGATATGACCATTACCACCGTAGACGCCCTGTCCACCGCCGTACAGCTGGTGGAACACGATCTCCAGATCGCAGGTTTCGCCTTCAGCGTGCTCGTGGTCAATTGTCGTGACCTCATTACCGGCGGCATCAACAGGATGACCGTAGCGGGGGTTGGAGTAGGCATCGTTGTACAGGCCTTCTTCAGCACGGACAAAGGGGTACCGGGCTCCGGAATTCTGATCGGTAGCAAACTCACAGTAGTGATACTTTGTCCAATCACCGTAGCTGACAGTGCAATTCTTAGTCTCCAGGAAGGATGCGGTAGCCTCTGTTCTGCCGTTAACCGTTTCATTCTCCTCGGTGTAACCGATGAGCATACCGCAGCGGCGGTAGGAGTACCACTGGTAAGCAGAGGTGACGTCGTTATAAACATCCAGCGTACAGGCAACATCACAAGCCTCCATATAGACTTGAGCTTCTCCGTACTTACCGCCGATGATACCACCGATGCTGGGATCAAATGTGCCCCACAGGGCAGAGATCTTCGTGCCTGCGTCCACATCCACATTGATCAGTGTATGATTGCCGTTGACCTCGCCGATGACACCACCGGTGTAACGGTTGTAGTTGGCGATGACAGAATCGCTGACAACAATATTTTCAAAATTACAGGTGCCGTAGGCATAGCCTACCAGAGTACCCATATCGATGCACTCCATAACGATCTCAGCGTTGTCCAGGGTCAGATTCTTAAACTCGGCATCCACTGCGGAAGCGAACAGTCCGCCGCCTTCCGTGCTGTAGGACAGACCCAGATCCCAACCGTTCTGATACAGGTTGGAGATGGTGTTGCCGTTTCCGTCGAAAGTGCCCTTGAATACGACGTCATAGCCGTAGCCGATGGGGTCAAAGGACCGGATTGTGCCGTTTTCATCGACGCCGTACAGATCGATATCCAGGCACATCTTGACGGTCTTGCCGTCAAAAGTATTCCCATCATCGACCAGCTTGCCCAGACCGGCCAGTTCATCGGCGTTGAATATCTCAAATTCTTCGTCGGTGTCGTTAAACCAGGTGGTGTCGATCTCACCGTTCCAGGGATTTGCAATGTTGGAAACCGCAGCCACCTCGGAGAAGGAGGCCATTGCCACGGTGATATCGCCGGTAGCGGGATCGTAGTAGAATTCGTTATGTGCGTCCAGCTCAGAAAGGGTCATAACACGCTTCATTTCATTGGCAGTGCCGTCCTCCACGTGGTACAGCGTCACGTTGCCAATATTCAGGCCGTTCGGCAGGATCTTGCCCAGGCAGACCTGAATAGCAGTTGCGTTTTCTGCGCTGACACCCTCCATATGGATATCCAGAGGCAGGATCTCCTGGCCGGCTTCCAGAGCGATGCCGCTTTCGGATTCGCTCTTCTCGGAAACGGTCAAGGTCAGAGTGTTGCTCTCCACCTGCACACCGGCGGG
>JAFSFK010000050.1 GCA_017435245.1 Oscillospiraceae bacterium
ATGACCAATCTCTCCAAGGCTCTGCGGGAGGTATTGGCAGCCCAATATCCCATCCGGGCACCCAAGGTGGTCCGCAAGCAGGAGTCGAAAAAGGACGGCACCATCAAGTATCTGTGGCAGCTGTCCGACGGCAACTGTGTGGAAACGGTGCTGATGCGCTACCACTACGGCAATACCGTCTGCATTTCCACAGAGGTGGGCTGCCGGATGGGTTGTGCCTTCTGCGCCTCCACCCTGGGTGGTCTGGTGCGGAAGCTGGAGCCCTTCGAGATGCTGGACCAGGTGCTGTTTACCCAGGTGGATTCCGGTCAGCCGGTGAGCCACATCGTGCTGATGGGCATTGGAGAGCCTCTGGATAATTTTGACAATGTGATGCGTTTTTTGGAACTGGTGAACTCCGAAGAGGGAATGAACATTTCCATGCGTCACATCAGCCTGTCCACCTGCGGTCTTGTGCCCAAGATCGATGAGCTGGCAAAGCATAAATTGCAGTTGACCCTGTCGGTATCGCTGCACGCACCTACGGATGAGATCCGCAACACCATAATGCCGGTGAACAAGGCCTATCCCACCGAGGAGCTGCTGGCGGCCTGCCGCAGGTATTATGCAGCTACCAACCGGCGGATCTCCTTTGAATATGCGATGATCAACGGTGTCAACGACACCGAGGAGGCAGCCAGGATTCTGCTGAAACGGCTGAAGGGGCTGCCGGCACATATGAATTTGATTCCCTTAAATCACGTGGAGGAGAGCCCCTTGAAGCCCAGCACCAAGCAGGCTGTGGCAAGATTCCAGAAGATTCTGGAAGATGGTGGCGTTCCCGCTACGGTACGCCGCACGCTGGGCAGCGATATCGATGCCTCCTGCGGCCAGCTGAGAAGAAAATATACGAAAAAAGACCCAGACAGAAAGGAGTGAAGGCTCTATGCAGTGTTGGGGATTGACAGACCCTGGATGTGTCCGCCCCCAGAATCAGGACGCATATCATATGGAAGAGCTTGACAGAAACAACCTGCTTTGCATCGTCTGTGACGGTATGGGCGGAGCCAAATCCGGTAATATCGCAAGTACCCTTGCGGTGGATGTTTTTGTTCAGGAGGTCAAACGGACCTGGAAACCGGATATGGACCGGGAGCGGCTGGACCAGATGTTGTTCAACGCCGTGAAGCTGACCAACTTTACGGTTTACGACCAGGCCCAGCAATTTGAGGAATTTACCGGAATGGGAACCACGCTGGTTGCCGCACTGGTAGGCGAAAGGACGGCGACTATCGTCAATGTGGGCGACAGCCGGGCTTACTGCGTGGACCGGGATGGGATCAGCCAGCTGACGGTGGATCACTCTGTGGTGCAGATGATGGTCTCCCGGGGAGAAATGAGTCCCGAGCAGGCAAAGCACTATCCGGGTAAGAACCTGATCACCCGGGCCATTGGCACAGAGCCGGTGGTGAAATGTGATATTTTCCACCATAAGGTGGTACGGGGAGATTGCCTTGTACTGTGCACCGATGGTCTGAGCAACATCATCGATGAGCAGGAGATCCTTTTTGAGGTGGTCCACGGAGAAGAGAAAGATCAGTGCTGCCAGCGCCTTCTGGAGATCGCAAAAAACCGGGGCGCACCGGATAATGTCACCAGTATTTTGATCGAGATATGATCCGGCAGCGAAAGGAGTATTTAAGTTATGGATAAGTATATTGGCCGTTTACTGGATAACCGGTACGAGATCCTGGAGGTCATCGGTACCGGCGGTATGGCGGTTGTTTATAAAGCACGGTGCCACCGGCTGAACCGGTTGGTTGCCATCAAGATCCTCAAGAGCGATTACCTGGAGGACGAGGATTTCCGCCGTCGTTTCCACGCAGAGAGTCAGGCTGTCGCAATGCTCAGCCATCCCAACATCGTCTCTGTGTACGATGTATCCACCTCCCTTTCTCTGGAGGCAGACTATATCGTGATGGAACTGATCGAGGGTATTACCCTGAAGCAGTATATGGAGAAGAAGGGCTTCCTCAACTGGAAGGAGACCCTCCATTTTGCCATGCAGATCGCCAAGGCACTGGATCACGCCCACAGCCGTGGCATCGTCCACCGGGATATCAAGCCCCATAATGTGATGGTGCTGAAGAACGGCAGCGTAAAGGTGACGGACTTCGGCATTGCCCGAATGATGTCCAAGGGCAACACCCTGACAAAGGAAGCACTGGGTTCTGTCCATTACATCTCTCCCGAGCAGGCTAAGGGTGGACGGGTGGATAACCGTTCCGACATCTATTCTCTGGGTGTTGTGATGTACGAGATGATGTGCGGCAGACCGCCTTATGACGGAGATTCTCCGGTAGCGGTGGCCATCCAGCACATCAACGGCGGCGCACCGATGCCCTCTACCCTTAACCCCAACATTCCCGGCGGTCTGGAGCAGATCATTATGAAGGCCATGGCTCACGAGCCGTCGGAGCGTTACGACAGCGCAGCCCAGATGCTGGGAGATATGGACGATTTCCGGAAGGATCCCGGTGTCCTGTTTGATTACAACACACCGCCTACCGATGCGGTGATCCATATGCCCAAACCCCAGAGTGTGGTGCAGGAGGTCAAGCAGCCTCCCCGTACCACAGCAGAGCGGGTGGCGGGCAACACGAATCCCCCCCGCAGAACGTCCTCCGGCGGCAGTGTGGCAAGAAATGCGGACACGCCCCAGAGAACCCGGACATCCTCCCGGCAGCAGCAGGAGGCGCAGCGCCGTAAGCAGGAGCAGGAGGAGTCCCGGAACCGGATCGCCATTATTGCAATTATCATCTGTACCCTTGTGGCGGTGATCGCCATTGTGGTGTTCCTGCTGATCTGGCTGGGCAACGGAGATGCCGAACCCGTGCTGGTGGAAGTGCCGAAGCTTGTGGGTGAGGATTATAACCGCTTAGACGAGTATCCGGATATAAAGATCAAGCTTCTGGAAGAGGTATATGATGAAAATGAGCCTGCCGGCATCATTCTGAATCAGGACCCTGAACCCGGTACACAGGTAGAGCCGGGACGGATGGTCTTTGTCACCGTCAGCTTGGGCAAGGAGCCCAAGGAAGGCGTAATGAGTGACCTCACCGGCTATACCCAGGAATCCGCTTGTGAGTATCTGGACCGACTGGAGATGGGCATCCTCATTACCCTGGAGCGGGAGTACAGTGAGGATGTGGAGTT
This sequence comes from Oscillospiraceae bacterium, assembly GCA_017435245.1. GTDB lineage: Bacteria > Bacillota > Clostridia > Oscillospirales > Oscillospiraceae > Faecousia. Next base: position 3,196 of record JAFSFK010000050.1, read on the forward strand.
GGGCAATGTCATCCGCACCGAGCCTGCGGAAGGCGCATCCCTGGCAGAGGGACAGGAAGTCATTCTCTATATTAGCCTGGGCGAGGAGATCAAAACCGGTGTGATGCCCAATATTATTGACATTACTGAAGAGATGGCCCGTCGCACCCTGGACAATCAGGATCTGAAGCTTCAGATCGAGGTGGAAGAAGTGTTCAGCTCTGACATTGCAGAAGGAAATGTGGTGGAAACGGATCCCGAGCGTGGTGATCCCTTAAAGACCGGCCAGACGGTCACCCTGTATATCAGCAAGGGTCCTGAGCTGGTGAAGATGCCCTCTGTTGTGGGTATGGACATCGACGAAGCCAAGAGCGTGCTGGAGTATGCCGGCTTTACCGGTGAGGTCTCCGTCACGGAGGTTTACAGCGAAGAGCCTGAGGGCACTGTCGTGAAGCAGTCCATCGAGAAGAATGAAGAGGTGGAGATCAACACTGCGATTGCCCTAGAGGTTTCCAAGGGTCCCGAGCCCACAGAGCCTCCTACCGAGCCTCCTACCGAGCCTCCTGTGATCACCAAGGACCTGGTGTTCAGCCTGCGTGGGCATACCGCAGAAAGCTCCTGCCTTGTGGTGGTGATCCGTGACGGCGTGGAGATCTTCCGGCAGACCGTTGAGATGGGTGTGGAATCCGTCACCCTGGCAGGTCAGACCGGCATCGGACCCCAGAAGTATATCATTGTGATCAATGAAACAGAAAGCTGGGAAGAATGGGTGGATTTTGTGTAATGGCACAAAGACAAGAAGGTCGAATCCTGAATTCTATCAGTGGGTTTTATAATGTCCAGACCCCGGAAGGTGTGATCACCTGCCGGGGCCGGGGCAGCCTGCGCAAGGGCGGCGAGAGCCCCCTTACCGGTGATCTGGTACAGATCACCGTGGAACACGGCAAAGGAATGGTGGAGCGGATCCTGCCCCGGCGGAACCGCTTTATCCGTCCGGCGGTTGCCAACGTGGATGCGCTGGTGATCTTTGCAGCCAATGTCAACCCGGTGACGGAGCCTTTTCTTATCGACCGGGTGGCGGCCATTGCCGGTGACCAGGAGGTGCCGGTGATCCTGTGTGTCAACAAGTGCGATCTGGATCCGGCGATCGATCTGGTGCGCATCTATGAAAAAGCGGGCTTCCCGGTGATCCGTGCCAGCGCCGAGACCGGCGAGGGCGTGGAGGAACTGCGGGAGCTTCTTAGGGGCAAGCTCACCGCCTTTACTGGCAATACCGGCGTGGGCAAGAGCAGTATGCTAAACCGCCTGTGCCCCCAGCTGCACCTTGCCACCGGTGAGGTCTCCGAAAAGCTGGGCCGTGGCCGCCATACTACCCGCCACGTGGAGCTGTATTGTCTGGAGGAGGATACCTATGTGGCAGATACCCCGGGATTTTCTTCCTTCGATACCGACCAGATGGATGTGCTGCTGAAGGAGAATCTGCAGTATGCTTTCCCGGATTTTGCTCCCTATATCGGTACCTGCCAGTTTCACGATTGCTCTCACCGCTCAGAGCCCGGATGCAAAGTCCGGGAAGCGGTGGAAGCGGATAATATCGAAAAGACCCGCTATGACAGCTACCTGCGCCTGTATGAAAAATCCAGCCAGATCAAGCTGTGGGAACTGAAATAAGAAAAATCCCCATCCGTTTGGATGGGGATTTCTGTTTAGAATATCAATTGTACCATAATCATATACGCAACAGTTCCCACGCCGATGCTCAGCAGAGAGTTGCGCTTCCACAGGTGCAATAGTGCCACGATGGCGCAGCCGATGAGCTCCGGTGCGCCGAAGGGGGCGGAAAGGAACTTCACATCTTTCAAACAGTACACCACCAGCATACCCATAATGGCAAAGGGCAGTACCTGCCCCAAGTAGGTGATGAGAGGCGGTATCTCCCGCTTTTCGCCAAAGATCAAAAAGGGGATAAAACGGGTGGCTGCGATCACCAAAGCAGTGACGGCAATGAGGGCAATATCATACATCGGTGCGCCTCCTTCCTGTCTTGCGGGTGACGGTGAGGAGCACTGCGATCATAACCATAGAGGGGATCAAAAAGATCTCGCTGCCGAAGATGGCAAGGCACAGCACAGTGGATGCCACGCCAATGATGGCGGGCAGGTGGTTCTTGTGAGTGAGCCATTGTTCTACGAACATAGTCACGAACAGAGCGGTCAGCACAAACTCCACGCCCTCAAAATTGATGGGGATCAAGTGACCTGCCAGATTGCCCAGAGTGCAGCCTGTGATCCAGTAGATATGGTCAAGCAGGGTCACCAGGAAGCAATACTTATGCTTGCTCATACCCTCCGGGGGTTGATTCTGGGTCACCAGAGAGTAGGTCTCATCGGTCAGACCGAAGATCATATAGGGCTTGGCCTTTGCACCTTTGTAGGTGCCCAGCAGGCTGATGCCGTAAAAGATATGCCGGGCATTTACCAGGAACATGGCGATGGCGGAGCTTAACAGGGAAGTGCCGTTTGCGATCAGGCTCACCGCCAGATACTGGCCGGAGCCGGCGAACATAAACACACTCATAAAAAAGGCCCACAGAACCCCTTTGCCGGTCTGCTCTGCCAGCAGAATGCCAAAGCCTGCGCCTAAAAACAAATACCCGGTAAGTACGGGAACGGTATCTAAAAATACGGTTTTCAGTGCTTTTTTATTCACAGACCCGGCACCTCCTTCCTGTTTTTGTCATTATAAATCCCGGCAGGGAGTAAGTCAAACCCTGCCGGGAAAAATCGGAATAATGCTGATGCTGCGCTGTGTGAGGACACTTGTGCGTGTGCAAAAATTACAAATCCTTTTTGGGAAGACGCTGAATAATGCCGATGATCCAGCTGGAAAGGGTAGCGGTGGCAATGGAATAGGCAATGCGCTTCAAGGGAATGTAGGTAAGGGAAAGACCGATGATCAAAAGGTCGAAGAAAATATAGACATACTCGATCTTGATATTCAGCACCTTGCTGATGCTCATCACCAGACCGTCGTCACCGCTGGGCGCACCGCCCACCCGGACGCACAGACCTGTACCTGCGCCTACGAATAAAGCACCCAGCAGGCAAGCCGCAAGGGGAAAATCTACCAGCTGCGGCCATAGGGGCGGAAACTGCTCACAGATCCAGAAGGTTGCGCTGAAGCCTAGGGTGCAAACAGCGCTGTAACCGATAAAGGTTTTACCCAAGGTGCGCCAACCGATAAAATAACAAATACAGTTGATGATAAAGCTGGAAAGAGCGGGGGAGACGGAAAACCAGTGCCGCAGCAAAAGAGTCAGACCCAGCTGCCCGCCCTCGGTGACCTGAGAAAACGAGTGGATATGATAAAGGCCGAAAGCCAAAATGGCGCTGCCCAACAGGCAGGTCAAGCAGTTTTTCAGTTTCAAAGTATCCACTCCTTTCCGCTAACAGTTTAGCAGTTCTTGGGGAATTGTCAATAGCCCTTGAAAATTCAGGGGATTTCCGCTATGATATAAAAACAAGGAGGGATGGCAATGAAACGGAAAATCAATGTTTGGGACTATGCAGGGGAGATCATCGAAAAGACCGGTAACGGTGTGCTGCTGACCACCAAAGCAGGCGGTGCGGTCAACACTATGACCATCGGTTGGGGAACCGTGGGCATCCAGTGGCGCAAGCCGGTGTTTATCGCTTTTGTCCGCCAGAGCCGATATACCAAGGAACTGCTGGACAAAACCGGGGAATTTACGGTGAATGTTCCTGTGGGTGAGATCAATAAGCAAATTCTGGGTATCTGCGGCAGCAAGTCCGGCCGGGATATGGATAAGATCAAGGAACTGGGTCTGCATTTGGAGGCGGGTGAAAAGATTTCCGTTCCCGGTATTAAGGAACTGCCCCTGACCTTGGAATGTAAGGTGATCTACAAGCAGGATCAAGTCTTGGACTATCTGGAAGAGGAAAGCCGCAGCCATTACTATGCACCCGGCTCCCGGGACGAAAACGATTACCACACCGCCTACTACGGCAAGATCGTGGATGCTTATATCATTGAAGAATAAAAAAGTAGGGGAGGGGCAATGCCCCTCCCGTTTATTTTTGATAGTACACTCTGTAATTGGCTTCCACATCCGGTGTTTCCGGTGTGCCTGTACTGAACAGACCGTACAGAGTGCCGCAGCGGTTTTCAATGGCCCCATAGGGGTGATCTGCTTTTTCTCCAATGTTGGGATACCAGCCGGTCTGACGGGCGGTTTTTAGAATTTCTCTACCTTTATCATTCAGCGCCAGTACCCGGGCGTAGGGGGCGGGAGAGGTGAGATCTTGGGCAGTGAGTCCCAGAAATGCGCACATCACCATCCGGTCAAGCCTGCTGCGGGTGTAACGCTTGGACTTGACGGCGGTGAGGATCTCTTCCAGCGTGGCTTTTTCCCGGCACTGATGCATCAGCTTCCGCCACAAACCCTCAGAACCATAGGGCAGCGCTTCAAAATCTTCATCGGTCATCGTCCGCAGCCGGGCGAGAATGGCCCGTTCTCCGGCTTCCAGCGTATGCACAGCCGCACCTGCAAAAACACCGGCAGCGGTTTCCGGTACAAAGGTTTGCCAATCCCGATTCTCTTGAATCAGCTGGCGCACCGCCGTGGCGGAGGGATTCTCAGGATCGGCGGTCAGACCGTGGTAATCCCCCTGCCGTTGGATAGGCACAGGTTTCATCCTGGAATTCTGGGACAAGATAGCCTTGCAGTACTCTATCGCCAGAATGTCGTTGGGCCGGGTGAGGATATCGCCATCAACACCTATGCGCTCCAGAGCGGCTTGGCGGGCAGCAGGAAAGGAAAGCCCTTTTTCCAATTCCTCTTTCAGCCTTTCAGAGAATTCCGCTGACAGCAGCGCCTGGGCGGTGGAGAGCAGGCGCTCTGCGTTCCCTGTCTCTGCGCCAAAAGAAAGCACATCACAAAAGCTGCCCAACAGCCGTACACCTATGGATGCAAAGCCCTCGGCAGAGGAAAGGGCGGCGGTCACAGGCAGCTCCAGCACCAGATCTGCGCCGCACTTCACCGCAGCTTCCGCCCGGCGCAGCTTGTCAAAAATGGCAGGCTTTCCCCGCTGGACAAAGTTGCCGCTCATAATACAAACGATCGAGCCCTCCGGGTCTGCGGCACGAATGGTATCCAGTTGCTTTTTGTGGCCCAAATGCAAAGGGTTATATTCACATATAATACCGGTGATGGCCATAAAATGTTCCCCTTTTTATGAAAAAAGTTCCCCTAAGGACTTGAGAAAATTGTAAATATATTATACAATAGCTTTAGCTATGGTTATATTACCACATATCACACGAAAAGAAAATAATTTATTTTTAGGAGGACGATTCCAATGAATGTTCTGATTATCAACGCCGGTTCTTCTTCTCTTAAGTACCAGCTGATGGATCCCGAGACCGGCGTGGTGTCCGCTAAGGGCCTGTGCGAGCGTATCGGTATCGATGGCCGTCTGAACCACACCAAGGCAGGCTGCGACAAGGTGGTTAAGGACATCCCCATGCCCACCCACTCTGAGGCCATTGCCGCTAC
>JAFSFK010000051.1 GCA_017435245.1 Oscillospiraceae bacterium
GGATAAGATCACCGTTAACCGTGCCCGTAAGGTGCAGCGTTTCCTCTCCCAGCCCTTCCACGTGGCAGAGCAGTTCACCGGTTACGAAGGCAAGTATGTGCCCCTGAAGGATACCATTCGCAGCTTTAAGGAGATCATCGAGGGTAAGCACGATCAGATCCCCGAATCCTACTTCCTCTACGCCGGCTCCATTGATGAAGTCGTGGCAAAATGGAAGGGTGAGGGCAAATGAACAGCTTCCCTTTGAAGATCGTCACCCCCGACGGATTGCAGTATGACGGGATGGCGGAGGAACTGATCGTCCGTACAACTACCGGCGATCTGGGCATTCTGGCCGGCCACATCAGCTGTGTGGCACCGTTGGGTATGGGCAGAGCCACTGTCCTTGTGGATGGAAAAAAGCGGTATGCCGCTTGTATCGGCGGTATGGTATCTGTGGTGAAGGGTGCGGTGACTTTGGTGCCCACCACCTTTGAATGGGCGGATAAGATCGATGTGGAACGGGCAGTTCGCAGCGAAAAGCGAGCCCAGGAGATCATCAAAGATAAATCCTCCAGCGACACCGACCTGCGTTTGGCAGAAGCCCGGCTGAAACGGGCACTGATCCGCAAGAGCGTTGCTCAGAATATGTAAATCAAAAAGACGCATCCGTTGGATGCGTCTTTTTGCCATATATGCGGATGAATTCCGATTTAACGCTCTGACGAGCGAATTGAAAATTGAAAGTTGAAAATTGTGGTATTTTCCTTCGGAAAATAATTTAAAACGTCGGCGTAGCCGACACAATCATTTTCCATTTTCCATTTTCAATTATTATCGAGCGTCAGCTCGCTAAACCGGAATTTGAAGAGGGAACGATACGGAGCGGAAATGTATCGGTTATTGCTGCATCGGGCACGAATTGCCTGCCGGGGCGTTCCGGCACAAAGGGGAACCCCGGGATCGATGACCAGTCGATCCCGGGGTTTGCGAAAAGAGAGATAAGAAAATGAAAAGGAGAGATAGAAGATATCTTAATTACACCTTCATTATAGCAGTCCTTTCCGAAAAATGCAATGGACAGATTCGTAGAAAAAGCACGAAGCAAATACAAAAATGACAAAAAATATTGTGCAACTTGACAAAGCTGTGATCAGCTGTTGAAAACCAAGTAATGCCACACCCCGACGATCTCCCGCATTTAATAGTTGATCCGCAGGGACAGATAAGTGGTCTTTGCCGGGATAAGGACCGGGGAGATTCCTTGCTTCCGGGCCATCAGTCCGGCCCGGTAGAGATGGTATTCGCTGGACACGATGCCTACAGCTTTGGGGGCGGTACCGGTTTGTTCAGAGATCATTGCAAAAGAGAAAGTGAGATTCTCTTCTGTGGATGTGGCTTGTTCCTCCAGAATAATTCGGTCCTGAGGGACGCCTTTATCCAGAAGCCATCGGGACATGCAGGCGGCCTCTGTAATATCCTCCCCGGGACCTTGTCCGCCGGATACGATGCAAATAGTAGTTTCGTTGTTTTCCAAATATTCCAGAGCTGCATCCAATCGCTCCCGCAGAGTAAGGGAGGGGACGCTGCCATTGACACCGGCGCCCAAAACGATGAGGTAATCGCACTTCGGCTCCGGTGTTCCGGAGCTTGCTCGGACAATGAAGATTCCCGTGATGACGGCGGCCAGAGCAACAGCGCAGATACCGGCAGTCAGCAGCCTGCGGGAATACTTGGCAAAGCGGGGGAAGCGCTTAGCCAGTATTTTTAAAAATTGATATGTAAGCACCAATCCGGCAAGACCGAAGGTGACCCAGGCGGAAAAACGGTAACCGGGGAAGAACAGGATGCATCCACCCAGCAGGCACAGTCCGGTAAATAGCAGCCAGGAAGCCGGAAGTTTTCTTTTTGTCATAAGCTGCTCCTTTCTCTTGTAAAAAGAGGAGAGTGGTTGCTTTTTATTATAGCGGAAAAGTTTTTAAGATAAAAGTCCTGCTGGCATTAAGATATTTTTAATTTCATTAAATTTCAATTTATTGGTGAGATGTTCATTAGGAATTGTAGAGGAGGGGTATTACCCCTCCTCTACAATTCCTACCGCCAAACCGGAATTTGTAAATTGCATGAATTTCCTTGGATTTACTGCGAAAAAACGTTGCAAACAGCGTTGTTTTGTGGTATGATAACGGTTGTAATTATGTACTTCTGGAGGTATGCCCTGTGGCGCTCCGGGGGCTTTTTTGGAAGGAGAAGACCAATGAACGAATGGCAAAATAATGTGCAGCAGCCTGAGGAGAGGGAAATCGATATTTTCCGCTTGCTGCAAATCATCTGGAAGCGTGCCTGGCTGATCGGACTGGTGACGGTGATCTGCTGTGTTGCCACCTATCTGTATTCCGCCTTGTTTATCACGCCTACATACCGCAGCGATTTTACCGCATATGTTGACAACCGTATGACCACTGCCGAGAACAACGGTATGACCACTACTACGGATCTGAACGCATCCATTTATCTGACCTATCTGTATGAGGATATCATTGTTAGCCGCAGTGTGCTTAACGATGCGGCGAAGCAGTGCGGATTGAATATTCCCTACAAGTCTTTGAAGAGTATGGTCTCTACCTCTGTGGCAGATGATGCTGCGCTGATCACCGTGTCTGTTGTGGCTACCGATCCTCAGGTGGCAATGGACCTGGCAGCGGCCATTGCGGATGTGGCTCCCGACCATGTTGCCCGTATGAAGGAAGGCAGCTCTATGCGTATTTTGGATGCGCCGATCCTCCCTGAGGGAAAGAATGCTCCCAGTAACACCAAAAACGCTATGCTGGGCGCTGTGGTGGGTTTTGTGCTCATTACGGTGCTGGTGCTGGTGGTGGATCTGGTGAACGATATCGTACGGGATTCCGAGGAGCTGGAGCACCGTTACAATGTGATCGTTATCGGTACCATTCCCGACCTGGCATCTGCAGATAAGGATCAGGGCAGTTATGCCTATGCTTACGGAAAGGCAGGTAAGAAGCAATGATGCAGAAAAAGAAGATTATGGTCGAGCCGGCAAAGAAAAACACCTACCTGCTGACTCAGAAGTTGCCTTTTAATGTGCAGGAGGCTTACCGCTCCCTGCGTACCAACGTGATGTTTGCCCTGCCCGGTGGCGGCTGTAAGTGCATTGGCATTTCCAGTCCCACTCCCGGTGACGGTAAGTCTACCACCGCATCCAATCTGGCCATTTCCCTGGCACAGATCGGCAAGCGTGTTTTGCTGGTGGACTGCGATATGCGTCTGCCTACCATCGCCTCTAAGTTCCGGGTCAAGTCCGTTCCCGGCCTGAGTGATTTCCTGGTGGGTCAGGCCCGGATCGAGGAGGTCGTCCGCACGGTGGACAGCTGCGATCTGCACATTCTGCCCTCCGGCAACATCCCTCCCGATGCCACCGGCCTTCTGGAGGCCAAGCAGCTGGAGAGCCTGTTCAGCGCCCTGCGGGCCGTGTATGACTATGTGATCGTGGACCTGCCTCCCGTTATTACGGTTCCCGATGCGGTGATCCTTTCCAAGTATCTGGACGGCTACTTGCTTGCCATCCGTCAGCGCCAGACGGTGCACCGTGCCGTTAAGGAAATGCTGCGTCAGCTGCAGATTACCGATGCCAACGTTATCGGCTTCGTCCTTACCGGCAGTGACTCCGGCAACGGCAAGTACTATAAGTACCGCTACGGCAAGAAGTACGGCTACGGCTATCGCTATAAGTACTACCGTTACGGCGGCTACTACAAGAAATAAAGAAATTCCGGGGAGGTCGTCCTATGGAAAGAATCTGCGATCTCCACGGACATTTTCTGCCGGGAATGGATGACGGATGCAAGACTCCCGAGGAAGCGGTGCAGGTGCTGCAATGCAGCTACCGGCAGGGCGTCCGGCGGGTGTTTGCTACACCCCATTATTATCCGGTGGAGCCTGTGGAGGCGTTTTTGCAGCGCCGTACAGAAGCGGTACAGCGACTGGAAGCTTATATCCAAAGCCAGGGCGTGCAGGACATTCCCCAGATCCTTTTGGGGGCGGAGGTGGCTTACCGTCCGGGGCTGGGATATGAGGAAAATATCGAAAAGCTGTGTCTGGGCAATTCCCGGTACCTGCTTTTGGAGATGCCCTTCTCCCGCTGGGGCAAGGCGGAGGAACGGGAGGTGCGCAATCTCGGTGTCACCGGCGGTGTAATCCCCATCCTTGCCCATATCGAGCGGTACTTTGATTATCAGGACAAAAGGACCCTTGCGGGGATCCTGGAACAGGATGTGCTGGTGCAGATGAATGCGGAGGCCCTTTTGGATCCGGCTGTGCGGCGTCAAGCGCTGAAGCTGGTAAAAAGAGGGATCGTGCAGCTGTTGGGAACCGACTGCCACAATATGACAGATCGTGCTCCCAATCTGGACAAGGCACTTGCTTTTTTGCAGAAAAAGAAAATGGCGGATGCCATTTCCCAAATTATTTATTACAGCGAAGAGGTTTGCGGCGAGGCTATGGGATAAAGCTGCGGGGAGCCCGGCTGTCAGGAGTTAGTTATGAGCGGAAGAAAAAGACAAAACCGAATTGAACATTGGCAGGTAATTGCGGCGCTGTTGGCTGTATATGATGCAGTGGCGGTGAACCTTTCCTATTTTTTGGCACTGTGGTTCCGCTTTGACTGTATGTTTTCCGAGATCCCCCGGGAGCAGTATCTGGAGCCGTTTTTGAAGTTTGCTCCCATTTACGCTGTGGTGTGTGTGCTGGTGTTTCTTGTTCTGCGGCTGTATAACAGCATATGGCGCTTTGCCAGCTTTCACGAGCTGATGCGTGTGGTCACTGCTTCTGTATTTTGCTCGATCCTGCAGATCGTGGGCATTACGGTGCTGTTTGGCAGAATGCCCCTTTCCTACTATATCATCGGAATGTTCATACAGTTCCTTCTGGTGCTGGGCGTGCGTTTTTCTTACCGGTTCGTTTTGCTGGAGCGGGGAAAACGGGATAAAAGCAGAGCCTACCAGCGTGTTATGCTCATCGGCGCCGGCGAGGCGGGACAGAACATCCTTCGGGATGCCTCCGGCCTGCGGCGGCAGAATCTGAAATTCTGCTGTATCATCGATGATAACCCCAATAAATGGGGCCGGTATGTGGAAGGCCTGCCTGTGGTAGGCGGCAGAGAGGATATTCTGCATAGCGTCCAGAAATACCGGATCGATAAAATTTTTGTGGCGATCCCCAGTGCATCCCCCGAGGATATGCGGGATATCCTGAATATCTGCAAGGAGACCGGCTGTGAGCTGAAGAACCTGCCGGGTATCTACCAGCTGGTGTCCGGCAAGGTCACTATGGGAGATATGAAGGACGTGGCGGTGGAGGACCTGCTGGGGCGTGAGCCCATTCAGGTCAATATGACCCAGATCTACCACGACATCCGGGACAAGGTGATCCTCATCACCGGTGGCGGCGGCTCTATCGGTAGTGAATTGTGCCGTCAGGTGGCTGCCCATAATCCCCGGAAACTGATCATTTTTGATGTTTACGAAAACAATGCCTATGATATCCAGCAGGAGCTGAAGGAAGAATACCCCATGCTGGATCTTCAGGTGCTGATCGGCTCTGTCCGTGACAGCCGGCGGATCACTCAGGTGTTCTCGGAGTATAAGCCGGATATGGTCTATCACGCAGCGGCCCATAAGCACGTGCCGCTGATGGAGGTCAGCCCCTGCGAGGCAATTAAGAATAATGTTATTGGTACTTATAAAACCGCCTTTGCCGCAATGGTCTATGGCTGCCAGCGCTTCGTGCTGATCAGTACGGACAAGGCGGTGAATCCCACCAATATTATGGGCGCCAGCAAGCGCCTGTGTGAAATGGTGATCCAGAGCTTTGACCGGGCGGTGAAGGAAAAAACAGCGGATAAGCTGCCTATGCTCTACACCCACCGTGGGGAAGAGATGACGGGGATCAACCCGGAAAATTTCTGCACGGAATTTGTGGCAGTTCGCTTCGGCAATGTGTTGGGCTCTAACGGCTCCGTGATCCCCCTGTTTAAAAAGCAGATCGCCAAGGGTGGTCCTGTGACCGTCACCCACCCCGACATCATCCGCTACTTTATGACCATCCCTGAGGCGGTGAGTCTGGTGATGCAGGCGGGAACCTATGCAAATGGCGGCGAGATCTTCGTGCTGGATATGGGTGCGCCTGTGAAGATCGACGAGCTGGCCCGGAACCTTATCAAGCTCTCCGGTCACAAACCGGATGTGGACATTGAGGTGGTTTACACCGGTCTGCGCCCCGGTGAAAAGCTTTACGAAGAAAAGCTGATGGCCGAAGAGGGTATGAAGAAAACAGAAAACGAGCTGATCCACATCGGAAATCCCATTCCCTTTGATACGGAGGAATTTTTGGTGCAGCTGAAAAAGCTGATGGACGCAGCCTACGATAACGACGAAGCCATCTGTCGGATGGTGGCGCAGATGGTACCGACGTACCGCCCCGACCTGGGCGGCAACTCGGAAAAAAACGGCGTTTACAGAGCTCTTACCGGTACCCGGTGAGATGAGATAGGAGCAGATCTGCGTGTATAAGAAATATGGAAAAAGAACAATCGATTTGATACTGTCTGCAGTGGGGATATTGTTTTTGGCCATCCCGATGCTGGTTCTGGTGTTGGCTATTAAGCTGGATTCTCCCGGACCGGTATTCTTTACACAGAAGCGGGTGGGTATTCACAAGAGCTACTTCAATATTCTGAAATTCCGTACTATGCGGATCGATACTCCCAGGGATACACCTACCCATCTGCTGGAGAATCCCCAACAGTGGATTACCAAGGTCGGTGCGTTTTTACGTAAAACCAGTTTGGATGAGCTGCCTCAGATCTTCAATATTTTTATGGGACAGATGTCCATCATCGGACCACGTCCGGCCCTGTGGAATCAGTTTGATCTGGTAGAAGAACGGGATAAGTATGGCGCAAATGACGTCCGCCCCGGTTTGACCGGTTGGGCTCAGATCAACGGTCGTGATGAACTAGAGATCCCCGTGAAAGCCAAGTTGGACGGTGAGTATGTGGAAAAACTCAGTTTTGGCTTTGACTGCAAGTGCTTTTTTGGAACCATCGCCAGTGTCCTTAAGCACGACGGTGTGGTGGAGGGCGGCACCGGAGAGTTACACAAAAAGGAAGAAGCTTCCGAAGAACAGAAGGTATAAATATGGATAACAAAGGGCTTGTCTCGATCATAATGCCTATGTATAACTGCGCACAGTACATTGCCGATTCCATCGATTCAGTACAGGCGCAGACTTATACGAATTGGGAGTTGTTGATCGTAGATGATGTATCTACCGACGGCTGTGATCAGATTGTAAAAGAATACGCAGCCTCTGATCCACGAATCCGGATGCTGCAAAATGAAAAGAACAGCGGCGCTGCGGTATCCCGCAATTATGCCCTGCGGGAGGCGAAGGGAAAGTGGATCGCATTTCTGGATAGTGACGATCAGTGGCTTCCGGAAAAGCTGAGTAAACAGCTGGATTTTATGATCTCCAACGGCTATAGCTTTACCTGTACCGATTATCGTATTCAGTTGAACGGTCAGTGGCAGCCCTATGTGATTACCGGTCCCAAGGTGGTGGGCAAGTGGAAAATGTACAATTATTGCTATTTTTCCACCATTACTGTGATGTATGACCGGGAAGTGATCGGACTGATACAGATCCCGGATATCAAAAAGGCAAACGACTATGCTATGTGGCTGCGGGTGGTGGAAAAAGCAAAATGCTACCGCCTGCCCCAATGCCTGTCCTACTACATCAAGCACGAAGGGTCCCTGGCCAGCGGCAGCAAGCTGAAGCTTATCAAGCGGCATTACATCCTGTTCCGTGTAGGCATGGGAAAAGGTACCTTTATGTCACTGATTTTGACGGTGAACAACCTGTTCTGGGGCGTGCTGAAAAAACTATTTTATAAGAAAAAGATCAGGTGAACCAAATGGAACTGTACAATAACTTGGTAAAAGGAAACGCCAAGCTGGCATTGATCGGCTTGGGATACGTGGGTATGCCCATTGCAGTGGCCTTTGCAAAAAAAGGTCTAAAGGTTATTGGCTTCGATCTGAACCAAAAGAAGATCGACCTTTATAAAGCCGGCATCGATCCCACCAAGGAAGTGGGCGATGATGCGATTCGGGAATCTAAGGTATACTTTACATCCGATGAAAAGGATCTGACCCAGGCTAGTTTTTATATCGTGGCAGTTCCTACTCCTGTGAATATGGACCATACTCCCGATCTGTCACCGGTGATCGGTGCCAGTCGGATTATTGGTCGCAACTTAACAAAGGGCTCCATCGTGGTGTATGAGTCTACCGTGTATCCCGGTGTTACCGAGGATGTATGCGTGCCCATTCTGGAGAAGGAGTCTGGAATGAAGTGCGGTGTAGACTTTAAAGTCGGCTATTCTCCTGAACGGATCAACCCCGGTGACAAGGTCCATCGGTTGGAAAATATCCACAAGATTGTCTCCGGTATGGACGAGGACAGCTTAGAGCAGATCAAGGCGGTGTATGATCTTGTGGTGGAAGTGGGCACTTATCCTGTGTCCAGCATCAAGACCGCTGAGGCGGTGAAGGTGGTGGAGAACAGCCAGCGGGATGTGAACATCGCCTTTATGAACGAGCTGGCCATGGTCTTTGACCGGATGGGTATCGACACCAACGAAGTGGTGGACGGTATGAACACCAAGTGGAACGCTTTGGGCTTCCGTCCCGGTCTGGTGGGCGGCCACTGCATTGGTGTAGACCCCTATTACTTCACCTATGAGGCGGAAAAGCTGGGTTACCACAGCCAGATCATTCTGGGCGGCAGAATGATCAACGACGGTATGGGTCAGTTCGTGGCGGATGCTGCCATTAAGCAGCTGATCCTGGCAGGGAAATCTCCCAGGAATGCCAAAGTGGTGATCCTGGGCCTGACCTTTAAGGAAAATTGCCCCGACACCCGCAACAGTAAGGTAGCTGATGTGATTGGCCGTCTGGGCGAGTATGGCATCAGTCCTGTGGTGGTGGATCCCTGGGCGGATGAAAATGACGCTATGCGGGAATACGGCGTGCAGCTGCATACGCTGGACGAAGCCAAGAACGCCGACTGCGTGATCGTGGCTGTTGCTCACAAGGAGTTTAAGGAAATGTCCCTGGGGGATATCAAGGCGCTGTTTGCCGATATACCCGATGACCAGAAGGTGCTCATTGATGTGAAGGGCCTGTACAAGGTTGCGGATCTGAAGGCCTCTGGTATGCGCTGGTGGAGACTGTAAAATGAAGCGTATTGAGAATTTGGTTTCCACTATGCATCAGCAGGATCATTCCCTGTTGGACAGACTTCATATCCAGACTGATACAGTAGTTGTGAACCAGTGCGACCGGGAAGGCAGAGAAGAATTTGACTATCATGGCAACAGGATCCTGTGGATCGATACCTGTGAGCGGGGATTGAGCAGAAGCCGGAATATGGCGCTGCGAGCCGCAACTGCCGAGATTTGCGTCATCACCGATGACGATATGGTCTACCGGGATGGTTATCCCCAGATCATCGAAAAAGCCTTTGATGAAACCCCCGAGGCGGCGCTTTTACGCTTTGAGGTGGAGGGGATCGAGGGCGTATTCAAAAAATACAGCCACCAAGGCGGTAAGCTGAATTTGCTTGGCTCTATGAAGGTGTCCTCTGTGGAAATCGCTTTCCGTAGGGAAGCAATCCTGGAAAAAGGCATATGGTTCGATGAACTCATCGGCGCCGGCACGGAATTTCCCATGGGCGAAGAAAACACATTTCTGTTTGCCTGTCTGCGCAATCAGTTGCAGCTATACTATGTCCCCCAAGTGATTGCGGATCTTCATATCGGTGAATCTACTTGGTTTGAAGGTTACAATGAAAAGAATTTTGTGGGCCGGGGCGCAGCCTTTACTGCAATGGACCGCAGCCTTTCCGGCCTGCTTGCACTGCAGTTTGCTGTGCGCAAATACAAGCTGTACAAAAAAGATATGCCCTTTTTTAAGGCACTGCGCTATATGCGAAAGGGTAAAAAACTGTATCTACAGAAGAAGGTGTGACCATGATCCCAAAGGTGATCCATTACTGCTGGTTCGGCGGAAATCCTCTGCCGGAAACGGCGGTAAAATGCATTGAAAGCTGGAAAAAGTACTGCCCTGATTATGAGATCCGGCAGTGGGACGAATCCAATTACGATGTCACAAAGAATCTGTATATGCAAGAGGCTTATCAGTGCAAAAAATGGGGATTTGTGCCGGATTATGCCCGTTTGGATATTATCTATGAAAACGGTGGAATCTATTTGGATACAGATGTGGAGATCATAAAGCCCTTTGATAACCTGCTGGAGCATACTTTTTTCTGCGGTGTGGAGCAGGATTCTAAATTTGTGGCTCTGGGTTTGGGCTTCGGTGCACAGAAGGGCAATGAGACGATCCGGCAGCTGAGGGATGAATATGACCGGCTGCATTTTGTGAAGGACGGACAGATGGATTTGACACCTGCACCCAAAATCAATACCCGGGTGCTGGAGCGGATGGGCTATAAATTTCAGCCGGGTGTGTTTTCCTGTGCAGATGCCACGATTTACAGCAGTGAGTATTTCTGCCCCCAGAATTTCCTGACGAGTGAACTTACCGTTACGGAAAACACCTATTCTATCCATCACTATGATTCATCCTGGTACTCTGAAGAGGCACGCTATGCCCTGGAGCTGAAGCGAAAGTTCTCCCGGGTGCTGCCCCGCAGAGTGAGCAATATCCTGGCAACTGCCATTGCCAAGATAAAGTATCAGGGTGTGGGTGCCTGTGTGAAATGGATCTTCAAAAAACGATAAATGAGGGAATGTGTTATGCTGACCATATTGACCCCTGCCTATAACCGGGCCTATACAATCCACTTGGCCTACGAATCTCTGTGCAGACAGACCTGTATGGATTTTGAGTGGGTGGTGGTGGATGATGGCTCCGCCGACAATACCGAGGAACTGGTGCGGCAATGGCAAAAGGAGACAACGGCGTTTCCCATCTTCTATGAAAAGCAGGAGAATGGCGGAAAGCACCGTGCGGTGAACCGGGGTGTCGCCCTTGCCAAGGGCGATTATGTGCTGATTCTGGACAGCGACGACTTTTTGACCGACGATGCTGTAGAGGTAATCGCCGGCTGGACAGCGGAAATTGCGCAGCTTTCCGGATTTGCGGGAGTGTCTGGATTGAAGGACGGCGCCAGAAACGGCAATATGAAGGCGGCGTATGTTGATGCAAAGAATACCGAGCGGATGAAATACGGTTTGCAGGGCGATAAGGCGGAGGTCTACAAGACCGAGTTTATGCGCAAATATCCTTTTCCGGAATTTGAGGGAGAGAAGTTCCTGCGTGAAAATGCTGTCTGGGATGCCATCGCACTGGATGGCTACAAGCTCAGATGGTACAACCGGGTCATTTATAAATGTGAGTATTTAGCTGATGGTTTGACGCAAACCATCAGCGTGGAGAAAAAGGCGGCGAATTTCCAGGGGCAGACTTACTGCGCCCGGCTGAAAATGCGCTATCTTCGGTTTCCTATTAAGGATCTGCAGATTGGTGTGTTTTGCGAAACTGCAAAATATTTGAAAAAGACAGATAAAGAAATCTGTGAACTTTTGGGGATCAGTTCTTTCCGGTTGCTTTCCGGAAAAATGATCTACGGATTAAGAAATTTGCTCAGGAGGTAAGGCAGCAGTGGGTGTGCCGAGAAGACAACAGTTGAAAACTCAATATGTCAACTATTACGGCACACTGATCCTGTACATCATAACGATGCTACCGTTTCTGGGGCTGTATGGCGTAAAGAAATTTGTGGGTGAAGAGACGCTTTTGTCTTACCAGACAGGTGCAATGCTGGTGCTGTGCGCAATGGTGTTTTTGCGGGCCCGGTGGATCCGAATGAATTTGTTCTCCGGTCTGTATGTTGCCCTTCAGGCGCTGATCGTGGTGGTGACCACAGTGAACTACGGCTTTAGTATTGGTATTATCATATCGGTTTGCGCCGGTATCTTTATGGTGCTGTTGATACAAAAAGACGGTGTGATCATTATCAAAGCTCTGACTTGGATTGGTATAGTTGCCGCAATTTGGAATGTTGTAGATATGCTGTGGTTGGGAATCGGTGACAGTAACCAGTATTTTGTGGGCGGAAAAAATGCGTTTTCTATTTTTTTGGTTCCGGTTGGTTTTGCGACAGTGATCAATAGGTTGCTCAGAAGTGGCAGGATCGGAAAGATGGAGATCCTGCTTTTGTTACTGATTATTTGTTCCATTCTGTGGACAGGCAGTGCTGCCGGTATTGTGACTGTGCTGGCGATGATAGGCTCTCTGCTTTTGGCGAGAAGAGTCAAGCTCAAGGTTTCCTATGTGGTGCTGACAATGGTGTTAGCATATGTTATCCTCGCATTTTTTGCGGAAGTGTTTGTAGATTCCAACTGGTGGTTCCGTGTTACCCAATGGTTGGGCAAGGATGTGACCTTGACATCCCGGTTTTCTATTTGGGATCGTGTGCTGGAAATAATCGGCGAAAACTGGCTGACCGGTGTGGGCCGAGGTGCGGAGATCAAGTATATAAATGCCTGGGGGCGTAGTAGAATCATTGGCGAAGCCCATAACTTTCTATTGGAGCTGCTGCTGGAAGGCGGTGTTCTGGGATTGGTTCTGTTCTGCGGATATTTCTGGCTGGCGGTCAGAAAATTGGATATGAACAGCAAGCTGCACCGGGTGGTGCTGATGGCCAATATGGTGATTCTGGTTAACGGTTTGGTGGAATCCGTCAACAACAAAATGGTGGTAAGTATCTTTATAGCACTGGCAAATGCCTGTTCTGTACGAAGAATCTACGAGAAAAACTACCTGCCGCAAAGTAGCGGTGTTTCCCGCTAACATTCTTTTGGCATTTGTGTATTTAGGAGATGATGACCGCAATGCATAATCTGAAAAACGGTTACGTCCAAACTAAATATTTTAACTACTACGCAATGCTGCTGATCTACACCTTTTTGCTGCTGCCATTTTTGAGTCTGGTAGGCATACAGAAACTACTGGGGGAAACTGCGTACTCAGCATACCAGAGCGGAGCAATGGTGCTCTTGTTTGTGCTTGTCCTCTTTAAGGTCAGATATGTTCCTCGTGATATGTTTTCCTGGATGTATCTTCTGTTTAATGGATTGATTATATATTCCACTACCCAAAACTATGGTTTCAGTATGGGCATCCTGGTGAATGTTCTTGCCGGATTTTTTATCATTCTGTTGATCCGGCAAGATGGGGAACTGATCATCCGGGCGTTGACGATCATTGCAGTGATTGCGCTGATCGCAAACTTTATTTCCATTGCGCGGCAGGGCTTAAACGAATTGTCGGAGTATTTTGTCGGTGGCAAAAACAGCATGTCCATATTCTTCGCTCCGTCTGCCTTTTTGATAATGGCAAATGCCTATATTAGAAGAGGAAAAGCCTCTTGGTTTGTAGCTTGCTATGCGGCGGTTGCTGCTTTGGAGGTTTTTTTGACTAACAGTGCTACGGGCATTGTCACGGTGGTCGCTATGGGCGCAGCAATGCTGTGGATCAAGCGATTTAAGCCCAATGTTATGACGTGCATTTTGGGAATGATCCTAATACAGCTTGCTTTGGTTTTCTTGATCGATATATTGGCAAATTCGCCGCTATGGCAGGAAATCCTTACACTGCTGGGCAAAGAAGCAACCTTGACCTCCCGGGCTATGATCTGGGAACAAGCAATTGGGATGCTCAAAGAAGACTGGCTTTTGGGTGTTGGCCGTGGTGCCACAATCCAATATGTCACCAGCTGGGGAAGACGGATGGTTGCTGGCGAAGCCCATAACTTCTTCCTGGAACTGCTGCTGGAAGGCGGATTGCTGGGCTTTGGCCTGTATGTGATGCTTATCTGGTCTGCCGTGAGAAACTTGAATATGGAAAATTTGCTGCACCGCATAATTTTCATATGCTTTTTAGTCATGCTGGTCAATGGCCTTGCGGAGGCGGTTAATAATAAAATGCATGTAACGATCATTTTGGCACTGCTGAGTGCCTGTTCAAATGGTATGCTGAAAGATAAGCATATGAAGAAGACAAAACAAGTAGGGCAGCAAGATGTAGTTGATCTTGAGAACTACCGCCAATAAAGATAATTAATATATGGAGGAGGGAGAAAAATGAAAATCCGGCGTTTCATAGAAACAGCAGTTGTATTCCTGGCCGGAAATATGCTGTCTAAATTGATCTCCTTCTTCCTGCTGCCTTTGTACACCAGTCAGATTGCTCCGGATCAATATGGCGCATATGACTTGGTGATGTCATTTATCAACCTGGTTGCACCCATTGCGTTTTTGCAGATATGGGACGGAATGTTCCGGTTTGCTTTTGACTATAAAGAGGACATAGATAAGAAAACAGTCATCAGCAACACTTGGAACGTGATGCTGATGGGGATTGGTCTGTATTTCGCTATCTTTTGCGGGCTGAATGCTTTTTACAAGTTTGCATATTTCGGCTATATTCTGCTTTACGGCGTTGCATACGCCCTTCATTATGTGTACACCTACGCAGCCAGAGTCTTCCTGAAGAATAAGTTGTTTGTTTTTTCCGGATTGGTTAACACTTTGTGTACCGCACTTTTGAATATTGTTCTGATCGTCGGGTTTGGCTGGGACATTAAAGCAATCTATGTGGCTGCCACAGTGGGGTCTGTTTTGCAGATGCTCATAATTGAATGGAAAGTGGGAGTGATCCGACATTTCCATCCGGTGAAAACAGATAAGAAGATGATTAAGGCAATGATCAAGTTCTCTGTTCCACTGTGTGTAGCGACCATTTCCTACTGGCTGCTCAGCGGTTTTACCAAGGTGGCGATTACCGAAAATCTGGGTGCGGCGGAAAACGGCATGTATGCCGTAGCCAACCGATTTGCATCTATGATCACCTTGGTGGTTTCTGTGGTGCAGTTTGCTTGGAATGAATCGGCCTATATGATGGCGGACGACAAAAACCGTACAGCAAGCTACCGTGTGTGTATCGAGCTGATGATGAAAGCGGTCTGCTTCGGTACTGCCATTTTGTGCCTGGCGGTAAAAGTGATCTTCCCCTGGTTTGTGGATGCGCAATACGGGGCGGCGGTTTGGCTGATTCCCAGCACCTTGATCGGCGTGGGAGCCAATGCCCTGGCAGGATTCTACGGAACTCTGTTCATGACAGAGAAAAAGACAGGCTTCATATTGGTCAGCACCTTGATTGCTGCCGGTGTAAATGTGGCACTTACGGGAATCGCTGCAAGAAATTTTGGTTTGATGGGTGCTGTGACGGTTTTGGCAATATCCTTCGTGCTGCTGATGCTCTTGCGGCTGATTAAGCTTTGCAAGACCCACGGAATCACACTGAAAGTCGGCCAAATGATCCTTTTACTGGCAGTGGTTTCAGTGTCTGTTGCTGTATTTTACCTTGTGAAATCCAATGCGATAATTGTTGCGGTGTGCATGGCCTTTGCAGCTATATTCCTGCTGAGCATATCCGACTTTTTAAGATCATTCCTGCAACAACTAAAGAAGAGGGAAAACAAAGATGGGTAAGATCAAACGATTTTGCAAAAATACATTGCGGGATATTCAATGGAGCATCTATAACCGCAAAAATGGTACAAAGATTTGCAGCAATTGCGCAGACCTGAGGGCACGCTTTGAAAAGGGTGTGAGCATCGGCGAGAATACTTTTGTTTCTTCCGATGTGACCATTGGAAAATACAGTTACATTAACCGCAATTCCAGTGCGGAAAACTGCCGGATCGGAAATTATTGTTCCATCTCCAGCGGCGTGTATATCAATCCCCATGAGCATCAACTGGGATACCGAAGCACCCATCCTTTTGCGGATAAGCAGGCAAAGGGAAAACAGGCGCCTGTTGTGATCGGCCATGATGTGCTGATTTCGCTCAATGTTATCATCCTCAGCGGTGTTACGGTAGGTAATGGAGCGGTGATCGGTGCCGGTGCGGTTGTAACAAAAGATGTGCAGCCCTATGAGATCGTGGGCGGTGTGCCTGCCAGACATATTGGCTGGCGTTTCGACGAATCTGAACGGCAGATGTTGGAGAATAGCCAATGGTTCCTGTCGGATATAGATACCTGCAAAAAAAATATAGTTTTTTTCACTAAAGAAACAAACGAATTTGAAGCAGAACAAACTGGGAAAGGAGGCAATGTGATGAAGCTGCTGCATAAGCAGATATTTGCTTTGATTAAAAATGCAATAACGCAGGATAAGCAGCTTCTGGATTCATCGGCAAATTGGGAGCAGATCCTGGAAGTAGCCAAGTCGGCTCATGTTGTGCCGTTGGTTTGTGCGGGTATTCACCCGGAACAGGAAATGCCTGAGGATGTGAAAAAGATATTCCTTCATATTACATACCAAAGTATGATGGTGGATCGCAGTCAGAGTGCAGCTATGCATAAGCTGGAAAAACTGTTCCGGGAGGCGGGTGTTGACTATATGCCGCTAAAGGGAGCGGTGCTGAAAAGTCTGTATCCCCAGAGTCATATGCGTTCTATGGGCGATTTGGATATTCTCATTCGTCTGAATCAGTATGGCAAGATCCGCAAGCTGCTGCTGCAGAACGGATTTGACGAAGGGCAGGAGACCGATCACGAGCTGATCTGGCACAAAAAACCCTACACACAATTTGAACTGCACAAGCATTTGATTCCCAGCTATAATGAGGATTACTATGCTTATTTCGGCGACGGCTGGAAGATGGCAGAGAAAACCGATGTTCCCTTCAAATGCGCAATGTCTCTGGAAAATGAGTTCATCTATACGTTCACCCATTTTGCCAAGCATTATCGGGACGGTGGCATCGGTATCCGCCATCTGGTGGATCTGTGGGTGTATCGCCGGGCCTATCCGCAGCTGGATCAGCAGTTTATCTGCCGGGAAATGGATAAGCTTGGGCTTAAGACCTTCTATCTGAATATTCAGAAAACTTTGGATGCCTGTTTTGAAAATGGGGAAGAAACGGAAGTTACGAACTGCATCGTAGAATGGGTATTTGACAGCAAGGTGTATGGTTCTGCGGAAAAAGGCAATGAAGCGAATGCTCTGCGGGTCGCCAGGCATAGCCGTACGATTGGAGGAGCGAAGCTGAAGGGTACCTGGCGGCAGATATTCCCGCTGCCTGCGGTGATGCGGAAAAAGTATCCTGTGCTGAAACGGGTTCCGGTGCTGCTGCCGGTGATGTGGGTGGTTCGGTGGTTCGAGGCGATTTTCCGTAAGCGGGAAAATATAGCGCAGCAGAGTAAGCGTCTTAAAGCCATCAACCAGGAAACCGTTAGCAAGTATCAGGCAGAACTGAATTTTGTGGGCTTGGACTACAACTTTTGATGCATTGAAAGCGCAGCGTGCTTTAAAGGAGTAATCTATGGAAAAGGTTTTCGAATGGATCGTAGCCGTTAACGGTGCGATCAATGACTTCGTATGGGGTGTTCCCTGCATTGTGCTTTTGATGGGCGTAGGCTTGCTGTTTACCATCCGGCTGGGTTTCTTCCAGTTTTGCCATCCCGGCTTTTTACTTAAGGAAACGGTGATCAAGGCGTTTAAGAAGAAGGACGATGCCGATCACAGACCCGGCGAGATTACCAGCTTCCAGGCGGCTATGACCTCTGTGGGAGCCATTGTGGGTTCCGGCAATATTGCCGGTGTTGCTACTGCTATCGTGGCCGGTGGCCCCGGTGCGGTGTTCTGGATGATCATTGCTGCATTGATCGGTATGGCCACCAAGTTTGCCGAGGTCACCCTGGGTATTAAGTATCGGGAAATGAAGGAAGATGGTTCTATCCAGGGCGGTGCTATGTACTACCTTGCCAAGGGCCTCAATGCCAAGTGGCTGGGTGCTTTGTTCTCGGTGCTGGTCATTCCCTATGCCTTCGTTATTTCCGCTGTGGTGGATACCAATACCATTGCCCTGTCCGTCCACGACCAGTTTGCTGTGCCCACCTGGATCACCGGTCTGGTGCTAGCACTGGCCGCAGGTATCATTATCTTCGGCGGTATCAAGCGGATCGGCAGAGCAAGCGAGATCATCGCTCCCTTTATGGGTATTGCGTATATTTTGGCAGGTTTGTTGGTGATCGTACTGAATATTAAGGAAGTTCCCGGCGCTATTGGTATGATCCTGGAGGGAGCGTTCTCTCCCAGAGGTGTTACCGGCGGTGTGGTAGGTTCTATGTTCATCGCTATGCGTTACGGTGTAGCTCGTGGCATCTTCTCCAATGAGGCAGGAGTTGGCTCTGCTGCAATGGTGCACTGCGGTGCCAAGGTAGACCATCCTGTGGAGCAGGGCCTGTGGGGCGCTGTGGAGGTGTTCCTGGATACTGTGCTGGTCTGTTCCGTTACCGCATTGACGATCGTGCTGTCTGGGCTGTGGTCCGGTGCAGGCGAAGATGTGGATGGCGCTGTGCTGACCATGCGTGCTTTTGAGATGCTGCTTCCCGGTAAGATCGGCACATGGATCTGCCTGGCTGCCATCATGCTGTTTGGTTTTACCTGCCTGATCAGCTTTTACACCTATGCCGAGCGTGGTGCGGTGTACTTGTTTGGTGAGAAGAGCCGCTTCGTGGTCAAGCTTCTGTGGGTCTTTATGATCTTTGTTGGTTCCCAGACTACCCTGGGTTTTGCCTGGGATCTGGCAGACACCATCAACGGTCTGATGATCATCCCCAATTTGGTGGGTTTGGCACTGCTCAGCGGTCAAGTGGTCAAGCTGAAGAAGGAATACTTCTCAGGTCGCCTACCCGACAGAAAGCATTAAGTATATCAAAAAGCACCGGTCACCCGGTGCTTTTTTGTTCCGTAAATTCCGGTTTTTCGAGCTGACGCTTGATAATAATTGAAAATTGAAAATGGAAAATTGAAAATGATTGTGTCGGCTACGCCGACGTTTTAAATTATTTTCCGAAGGAAAATACAACAATTTTCAACTTTCAACTTTCAATTTTCAATTCGCTCGTCAGAGCGTTAAATCGGAATTTGAAAATTAAAAGAAGATCGCTCCCTCGGTGAGGGAGCGATCTTTTGTTACACTTCTTTGCTCTTGGTGGCAATCTCCATCAAGCACTTGGCGGTGAACTCCTCGGGCGTCATAGCGCCCAGGTCCTCACCCTTACGGGTACGCACGGACACGGTGCCGTTTTCCATATCCCGGTCGCCGACCACCAGCATATAGGGGATCTTCTGCA
>JAFSFK010000052.1 GCA_017435245.1 Oscillospiraceae bacterium
AAAATTGAAAGTTGAAAGTTGAAAATTGTGGTATTTTCCTTCGGAAAATAATTTAAAACGTCGGCGTAGCCGACACAATCATTTTCAATTTTCCATTTTCCATTTTCAATTATTATCGAGCGTCAGCTCGATAAACCGGATTTTGCCGCACAAAAAGGGCGTGTCCTTCGACACGCCCTTTACTCTCATATAAAATTATGCTTCGATGATCTTCACCATTTCTGCCCGGTCGGCAGCACCGAAGAAGGCAGAACCGGCAACCAGTACGTCGGCTCCGTTTTCCTTGCACAGTGCGCAGGTGACCGCATCCACGCCGCCGTCCACCTCCAGGTGGCATGCAGGATTCACTTCGTCCAGCATCTTGCGCAGCTGGTTCACTTTTGGCATCATATCCGCCATAAACTTCTGACCGCCAAAACCCGGCTCCACCGTCATCACCAGCACCATGTCCACCAACGGCAGGAACTCCGCAATGTCCTCAGCGGGGGTCTTGGGCTTCACCACGATACCGGGCTTAACACCCAGGGAACGGATCTTCTCCAGAGCGGCACGGGTATTTTCCCGGGTATCCGCCTCCACGTGGATAGTCAGGTAATCCGCACCGGCATCGCAGAAATGCTGCACATACCGGATGGGTCGGTCGATCATCAGATGCACATCCAACGTAAGGTCACTCACCCGGCGCATACCCTTCACCACGCCGGGACCAAAGGTGATATTGGGAACAAAAATGCCATCCATAATATCGATATGGAGCCACTTGGCACCGGCCTGCTTGGCAGCGGTAAGATCCCGCTCAAAATTCATATAATCCGATGCCAGAATAGAAGGAGAAATAATCGCCATAATTTAGCCTCACTTTCCGGATTGAACCGTTGCTTTTTTCTTTTTGAAGATAATGCTGCGGAACAAGATCACATTCATCACCAGGAAGAACAGCACCAGGATCACCATAGTCAAACCGGGTTTTTCCGGTGCCAGGGTAGCCAGCAGCATCATGGGGAAGCCGAACACGATGGCGGGAAAATTCTGATAGACCATATTGTCCGCCGCAGGGGTCTTAAATTCCTCATCGATCTCCCGGAGCAGGATGGTGCCGGTGGAAGCGGTACCGGTGAGCATACCGTACATCATAAGGAACTGCTCTTCCGGATAATCGGGGAACAGCTTTTTCGCCACAAAGTGGTTGTAGGCATAGGTGGAAACCAGACCCACAACGCCCAAAATCAGCACCACGCCCCAGTAATTTTCCAGAGCATCCAGCCGAATGGCCGCCACACCTGCCACCACCATCAGATCAAAGAAGAAGTTACTGATCCGGGTCAGCAGGAAATTATTGGTGTAACCACGGTGGATGATATTTTTCTTGTGGAAGAAATTGATGACCGCCTTCACAAGGGTAGCCGCCAGAACGCCCAGCAGGAAGTTAAAGCCGTAGATCACGCTCTTCATTCCCGGCAGGATGCTGCCCAACAGCACCATCAATCCGTACGCCACCAGATACGCCACAGCGATCAGGCAGATCTGAACGGTGATCTTATCCAGAGATTCCTGCATAGGGATCTCGTTCTCACCCTCAATATCCTCGCTGCGCAGTACATGGGGCTTTGCCTCGTCCAAGGACAGCTTCTTACCCTTGCGCAGAAGATTCAAATGGATCACGCCGCCAATAGCAGCACTGAGGAAGCCCAGAGCCGCAATGGTCAGACCAAAGCTCTTACCGCCGGTAAAGCCCAGGCCCTCATAAATACCGCCGTAGTTCAGCGCCTGTCCCGTGCCCTGGCCGTAGCCGAAAGGCAGCAGCACGCCGGCTGCGGGGAAAAAGTCCTTAATAAACAGGCAGGCGATCATTGTAATACCAAAACCCAGCACCGCCTGCATCAGATAGGTGGAAACGGTGGTAACGCCGGTATTGAAGATCTCAATAGACCGTTTTTTATTCAGCTTTGCATCGCTGGCCTTCAAAGTGGATGCGATGAAGCCCAACGCCAGACAGTGGTAGGTCAGCACTTCCAGCGTAGAAATCGCCTTGCCTCCAAAGATCTCGGCATCAAACATGGCGTTGCCGCCGCTGCACAGCTTAAAAACGCCCTCAGCGATAAGGATCAGCGCACCGCCCAATACGGAAGTGGGGATCAGAGATTTCTGCAAAAAAGGAATCAGGCGCTTGAGCATATGGGCAAGCAAAATGCTCACCAGCAGTATGCCGATCACCAGATATGTACCCCAAACATTAGAGTCCCAAAAATTTTCCATTTTCGTCACCTCGCATGAGATTTCTGCTCCGGTAGAACAGATTTACGTATTTCAGCGCATTGAAACGCTTGCTGCTCTTGATTTGGTAAAGCTCCTTACCGTGGTAGATATTCAGCTTATTTCTGCCCAGCACTGCCACGGTAGAAATCTCCTCAAAGGGCATTACCATATCCGCTGCCTCGATCCGGTCACCGTAGATGGCAAGCCGGGCATCCTTGCAGATCAGCTCCTTGCGCTTGTATACGATCACACGACTGAGTTTCACCCAGTCCTCATAAATGGGGGTATCGGTATAGCTGCGTGTATCCAGTTGGTTTACATAATCTTTCTGGTATTCATACCAGTCGTTGACAAATTTAAAGGGGAAGGGTTTGTTTACCCCCTCCAGCTCCTTGGTGGGCAGATAGCGCACCTGCAGGCCGCACTTTTTGCAGGTCACCAGATCGTTGTGGCTTTCAAATTCGCTCAGGCCGCACTCCGGACAAACATACACCGCACGCTCCAAATACTGGGCAAGCTGTTTATGGTGATACTCCGGCCCAGTGCAGGCTTCATTGACATACAGCCCCTCTTGGATGGCTGTGAAGATCTCTTCATTGGACATTTCCTTCAATTCCTCGGGTCGGAGGATCCGGGGAATCGTACATTCCAGCTTACCCTTACGCACCACATCGGACCAGCGGGGCTCCTTGCCGTAGCCGCCGTCGATACGAAACAGCACCAGGGGCAGTCCCAGCTTTTTCACCAAAGGCGCAATGGCAGGGTTCATATACTCGGTCTTGCCGGAATAGGTGCGGTTGCCCTCGGGAGCGATAGCGATGCTGCCGCCCTCCCGTACCACCTTGATGCAGTTCATCACTGCCTGAACATCGGTGGTCTGCTTCTTGATAGGAATCGGTGCCACCACAAATTTGATGACCTTGGAAATAAAGCCGTTGGAGAAGATATCCTCCGTAGCCATGTAGTACACCGGATCCCGGAAGAACATACCCACAAAGAACTGGTCAAAGGGCGTCTGATGGTTTAATAGGATCAGACTTTGTTCCCGGATCAGGTCCTTGCTTTTTGGCAGCCGGACACCGTAGCGCAGCCGGCAGTATGGCACCAATACCACCCGGGCGATCTCCGTAACGATCTTGTGGCGCTTACGGATCCAAGGCTCCTTTTTCTTTTTCTTTTCCAAAGGGCATCCCTCCCTTTATAATCTTACTGATGTAATTTTACCACACTCATTTTCCAAAAACAAGTAGCCTCGCTAAATAACCGACAAAGGAATTTGTTAACAAATCTTGCCTTGATTTTTCCCCGAGCCCAATTATAATGATATCAAACAGACAAATTCCAGTTTATCGAGCTGTTGCGATGCTCCACCAAAGGCTCCCTTGCCTAAAGGGAGCTGTCAAAAATCTATGATTTTTGACTGAGGGATTTGCAGCAATCAGCATCAGTATACGATACTTTTCGGCGAATTCGTACAGTATCCCC
>JAFSFK010000053.1 GCA_017435245.1 Oscillospiraceae bacterium
ATAATAATTGAAAATGGAAAATGGAAAATTGAAAATGATTGTGTCGGCTACGCCGACGATTTAAATTATTTTCCGAAGGAAAATACCACAATTTTCAACTTTCAACTTTCAATTTTCAATTCGCTCGTCAGAGCGTTAAATTGGAATTTGAAGATGTGACGATACCGAGCGTAAATATATCGTTTATTACCATACTGTGCACACATTGCCTGCCGGGGCATCCCGGACGATAAGCCGGAATTTGAAAAGGAGGGGCAATGCCCCTCCCCTATTTTCAGCAGTTGCCGGTGGTGGTATAGCCACAGCTTTGGTCGCAGCTGCGATCACAGCCGGCAGGGGCGAACTGCCCTTCCGGGAAGGGGATCCGGCTGAACATCTCACAGGGATCCTCGGCACAGCCCGGAGCATCACAGCACTCCTTGGTGGGAATACTGTAATCCAGTACGGGAACCACCAGCTGGGCATCCCGCTCCAACCGGATAATGGAGAACTGTCCCAGGGTCACGTACAGCCGATTGGCCTCTCCGGAGAGCACCAGCTGCTCGTCAAACAGCTGCAGAATCTCCTCGGGGATCTGTACCGGGCTGACCTCTCTGCAGCCGCAATCACAGGCCTGGCGAACCTTGGAAGCAAGGACCATAGGATCCAGAACCTCCACCACCGCCGTGGGCCGGTTGGCACGGTAGCGGCTGATCCCATCGGGTGCACCCAGGCGGGTATCGCTGGTAAAGATATGGGCACGGCTGTCCTCGCCGCACAGCACCGCCCGCTTGGAGAATACCGCCAAGCCGTACAGGGTGGTAGGTCTGGTGTTCCCTGCCATGGTATCTGCCAGGATCTGATAGTAGAAGGTCACATCGATACAGTAGTGGTTCCGGTCGAAAGCCACAGGCTCTACATCAATATAAGTATACAGAAGCTCTGCGCAGCGGACCTTCGCCCCTACTCCCGAATCCAGCACTGCTTGGGATGAATTGGTCAGATACACCCGCAGGTCTTCAATACAGTCCTTATCCCGGCAGCTGTCCGTG
Organism: Oscillospiraceae bacterium; assembly: GCA_017435245.1. GTDB lineage: Bacteria > Bacillota > Clostridia > Oscillospirales > Oscillospiraceae > Faecousia. The sequence goes on from JAFSFK010000053.1 coordinate 1,032, forward strand.
ATTTTTCTTGTGTGGATAGGCAGCGCCTCGTGCAGATCCTGGGGATCGCAGCTGACACTACCCTGACAACGCTCAGACATAGAGATACCTCCCGATATTTTTTAGGGAATAAGCCAATGCTTACAGGACATTTTATGCGGCCTTTTCCCATCTGTGCATAGATGTGCTAAGAATCCGATTGACATTTTGCCGATTTTATGAGAAAATAAGTCGATAATTTTAAAAAGTAAGAGGGTAAGTTTTATGTTCCAATCCAGAACCCATAACTGCGGCGAGCTGCGTCTTGCAGATGCCGGTAAATCCGTCACCATCGTCGGCTGGCTGGAGAACGTCCGTGAGGTGGGCTCCAATTTTGCTTTCCTGGTGCTGCGTGACTACTACGGCACCACCCAGGTGGTGGTGGAGACCGAGGATATGATGAAGATCATCAAGTCCATCAACAAAGAATCCACCATTTCCGTTTCCGGCGTTGTCCGTGAGCGTGAGAGTAAGAATCCCAAGCTGGCTACCGGCGAGATCGAAGTGGTGCCCCAGAAGATCGAGATCCTGGGCAAGTGCCGTCACAACCAGCTGCCCTTTGAGATCAACAAGAGCCGGGATGCCGATGAGAATGTACGTCTGAAATACCGCTATCTCGACCTGCGTAACCCCGCAGTGAAGAAGAACATCATCCTGCGCTGCCAGGTGGTGGCTGCCATCCGTGCTGCCATGACCGAGAAGGGCTTTTTGGAGATCACCACCCCCATCCTCACCGCATCTTCCCCCGAGGGTGCCCGTGACTACCTGGTTCCCGCCCGTAACCACCCCGGCAAATTCTATGCCCTGCCCCAGGCTCCCCAGCAGTTCAAGCAGCTGCTGATGACCTCCGGCTTTGACAAGTACTTCCAGATCGCTCCCTGCTTCCGTGATGAGGATGCCCGTGCCGACCGTACTCCCGGCGAGTTCTATCAGCTGGATATGGAAATGGCTTTCGCATCCCAGGACGATGTGCTGACCACCCTGGAAGAGGTGCTGCAGCCCATCTTCTGCAAGTTCGGTAAGTATGAGAGAGTTTCCTCTTATCCCTTCCGCCGCATTGGCTTTAACGAGGCTATGGAGCGCTACGGCTCCGACAAGCCCGACCTGCGTATCGACCTGGAGCTGGAGGACATCACCGATGTGGTCTCCGGCACCGAGTTCGGCCCCTTCCAGAATGCTTGTGTCAAGGCTGTTAGGGTCCACGACTTTAACCAGGGCCGCAAGTGGATCGATAAGCTCCTTGCTGACGTAGAAGTCCAGACCGGCAACAAGGTCTGCTGGGTCCGTGTGGACGAAAACGGCGAACTCACCGGCGGTATTTCCAAATTCCTGGTAGATTGCAAGGACGCATTCATCCAGAAGCTGGACTTGAAGCCCGGCAGCTTCGTGTGCATGGCAGCCGGCAAGAAGTCCGCTGCCCAGAAGACCGCAGGCGTTGTGCGTACCATGCTGGGCAAGCGCATCCCCGGTCACTTCGACGAAGAGCAGTACGCAATGTGCTGGATCGTGGATTTCCCCATGTATGAGATGGGCGAGGAGTCCGGCGAGCTGGAATTCTGCCACAACCCCTTCTCTATGCCCGCAGGCGGTATGCAGACTCTGCTGGATGCCGAGGGTGACACCGAAAAGCTGCTTGCCATCAATGCCAACCAGTATGACCTGGTGGTCAACGGCTACGAGAGCGCTTCCGGCGCTGTGCGTAACCACGATCCCGAGATTATGGTCAAGGCCTTCCAGATGGTGGGTCTCGGCGAAGAGGATGTAAAGGCTAAGTTCCCTGCAATGTACAATGCCTTTACCTACGGCGCACC
>JAFSFK010000054.1 GCA_017435245.1 Oscillospiraceae bacterium
AAATTGAAAGTTGAAAGTTGAAAATTGTGGTATTTTCCTTCGGAAAATAATTTAAAACGTCGGCGTAGCCGACACAATCATTTTCAATTTTCCATTTTCCATTTTCAATTATTATCGAGCGTCAGCTCGATAAACCGGAAGGTGCCCGTTGGGGAAAAGAAAACAAGGGTGGCGGCTGCCACCCTTGTGATGAGATATTTTACCCGATGGGTTCAAAATCAGCGTAGCCGTGCTTGCACAGGGGGCATACGATATCCTCGGGCAGGGGTTCGCCCTCGTAGACCCAGCCGCAGATCTTGCACACATAGCCCTTCTTGTCTGTTTCGGGCTTGGGCTTGACGTTCTTCAGATAGTAGGTGTAGGACATAGTCTCCATGTCGGAGAGGGTGACGCACTGGGTCACATCGCAGATGAACATCACGTGGGTCTGCAGGTCTACCTGGTCGATGACCTTACAGCAGATCACGCCGTTGGCGTACTTGTCCAGGAACAGCAGACCGTTGGAGGCACGCTGGGCGTGGGGGTAATCGGCAAACTTATCGGTAACCCTGCCGGACTGGAAGCCGAAGTGCTCAAACACCTTAAAAGGTGCCTCCTCGGACAGGGTGGAGATGTTCAAAAGACCGGTCTTGGCAATGGTCTCGCAGGAGTGGTTCAGCTTATTGATGGTGACCGCTACCCGGTTGGGGGTGTTGGTGACCTGGGTAACGGCGTTGACGATGAGACCGTTGTCCTTGTTTCCATCCCGGGAGGTGACTACGTACAGGCCATAGCCGATGTTGAACAGAGCGGTGGGATCGATGGAATCCTCTGCTACCTCAACAGGGGAGTAGGAGGCAGCCAGCTCCTCGGCCAGATCCCGGAGTTTCTGAGCGGATTCGTCGTTCAGGGCGGAGAGAATGGTGACCTCGTTCTTGGCGAAGGTCAGATCCTTGGACTTGGCAAACTTTTCCTTCATCACCTTATTGGCTGTGGGTGCCCAGGAGCCGTTCTCGATGAAGGCCACGGTGCGCTTCTGGAAGGAACGCTCGGTGAGCTTGTCCAGGTAGGTGCGCATAAAGGGGAACACGTCTGCGTTGTAGGTAGTGGTAGCCAGCACCAGCTTGTCGTAACGGAAGGCGTCCTCTACAGCCTTAGCCATATCCGTCCGGGCCAGATCGTGGATCACCACATTGGGAACGCCACGGCCCTTCAGCTCGTTTGCCAGCAGCTCCACAGCGGCCTTGGTGTGGCCGTAAACAGAGGTGTAGGCGATGACCACGCCTTCAGTTTCGGGAGTGTAGCTGGACCACAGGTCATACAGATGGATATAGTGGCCCAGGTTTTCCGTCAGCACCGGTCCGTGGAGGGGACAGATGATTTGAATATCCAGAGTGGCAGCCACCTTCAGAATGTTCTGCACCTGCTTGCCGTACTTGCCCACGATGCCGATGTAGTAGCGGCGGGCTTCGCAGTCCCAGGGCTCGTCCACATCCAGAGCGCCGAACTTGCCGAAGCCGTCAGCGGAGAACAGGACCTTGTCCCGGTCGTCATAAGTCATCATGACCTCGGGCCAGTGGACCATGGGGGCAAAGGCGAAGATCAGCTTCCGGGTGGGTCCCAGACGCAGACCCTCCAGGTTGTTGACGGTCAGCTTGCTGGTAATGTGCAGGTTGGGGAAGAACTGGCCGATCATGGTAAAGGTCTTGGCATTGCCTACAACCGTGATATCGGGATACTTATTTACAAACGCCTCGATGGATGCGGCGTGGTCCGGCTCCATATGCTGCACGATGAGGTAATCCGGCTTGCGGCTGCCCAGGACCTTTTCGATGTTTTTCAGCCATTCATCGGTCTTGCTGGCATCCACGGTGTCCATAACGGCAACGGTGTCATCCAGGATCACATAGGAATTATAAGCCATGCCGTTGGGAACCACATACTGACCCTCGAACAGGTCCACATCGTGGTCATTGCAGCCTACATAGTAAATGGTATCGGTAACTTTTTTGAACATAGAGCGTGTTCCTCCTGATCGTTATTATCTGGATGTACTATAACACAAGTTTCCAAAATTGTCAATAAATAAGAATGATTCTTATTCGCAAAAAAATCTTGACACTTTTTTAATGTAATGTATAATAGTATGTGAAAAGAACTGTTAATTATTCCCATGGAGGTGGTATGATGCAGATCGTATTGTTGACAGCCTTAGGCGTGGGCGGCGCTACTGTTTTTGGAACGCTGCTGGGTTTCTTGTTTAAAAATATTTCCCACAAGTTCAGCGATATCGTCCTGTCCTTTGCGGCGGGCGTGATGCTGGCTGCGGCGGTGATGGGACTGATCCTGCCGTCGGTGGAATATGGAGGAAAGCTTGGCCTGGTGTATGCCATCACAGGTGTGTTTGCCGGAGCGATGTGTCTGAATTTGTTTGACAAGCTGGTTCCCCACCTGCACAAGCTCAGCGGAGCGGATCAGGAAAGTCATCCAGGCGGGACGGAAAAGCTCAATAAAGTTTTGCTGTTCGTCACGGCCATTGCCATCCATAATCTGCCCGAGGGCATTGCTGCCGGTGTCAGCTTCGGCACAGGCAATACGGCGGAAGCACTGACGGTGGCAGGCGGTATCGCACTGCAGAATATCCCCGAGGGTATGGTCATCATCGGTCCCATGCTGGCGGCGGGGATCAAGCCCCGCAGGACCTTCCTTGCGGCAGCCGCTACCGGAGTGATCGAAGTGCTGGGAACCCTTTTGGGATACTTTGCTGTGAGTATTTCCTCTGCGATCCTGCCCTTTGCCCTTGCCTTTGCAGGCGGAACGATGCTCTACGTGATCAGCGATGAGATGATCCCCGAGACCCATCATTCCGAGACCCGTGGTGTTACTTATGCGCTGCTGGCGGGTTTTTGCGTCATGCTGGTTACGGATGTGTTGCTGGGATAAAAGAAAACGCCGATTCTTATGAATCGGCGTTTTATACTTAAGACATCCAGTTGCGTTTCTTTTCCTCCGGGGAAAGGCGCTGATACTGGGAGGTGGTCATATTGGTGGTTTCCTTAAAGATGCGGCAGAACAGCTTGGCAGAGGAGAAGCCGGTCATCTCCGCAATGGTGGCTACACTCAGACCGGGGTCCTCCAGCAGCAGGCAGGCTACGGATATCCGGTAGCGGTTGAGGTACTGGTGGAAGGAGATGCCGGTGACCCGCTTGAAATGCTTGCAGAAATAGGTCTTGGCATAGCCGGTAAGCTTGGCGGCATCATCCAAAGTGATGTGCTCCCGGAAATGCTCCTCCACATAGTCCAGGGCCGGATAGATGCCCGCAAGGCGGCGGGTGCGGTTGATCTGGTTTTCGGAAGGCCGGTAGGTGCTGGGAACGCTGCGCAGGCCGTAGGCCAGGAGCGTAACATAGGCACGCATTTTCCACTCGTTATCCTGGGTGATCGAACCGTCGGCAAGCAGGCAGTTCATCAGCTTCTGCAGCATACCGGTAAGCGCCTCCGGACCGTCCAGCAGGCGGAAATAAAGGCAGCTGCTCTGGATCCGGGTGAAGTCGCTTCCCAGAAGAGAATAGCCGAATTTCTGGATCATCAGCCGGTACTTGCTGCCATCGGAAATAAACTGGTGAGCTTCGTTGCCGGGGATGATCAGCACTTGTCCGGGGGTAAGGGGATATTGCCGGTTTTCCACCCGAACCAGGGTGGAGCCCTCCAGACAGGTCAGAACCTCTACCTCACTGTGCCAGTGGGGACCGAAATCGTGGCCCTTCCACAGATACGAACGGTAGGATTCACTTTTTGTAATCATCGGTTCGTAGCGCATAATTACCTCCGCATAATTCAGGGGTATCTGTTGATTCGATTATACTGGCTGGATACGCTTTTGTAAACAGTGCGGATAATTTTAGGGAATTATAGCACAATCTCGACAAAAAGTCCCGGACCAACCTGTTCCCCGTAAGGTACATACTGGTAAAATCCGATTTATCGGCCGGAATGCTCCGGCGGGCAATGCGTGCAGGGGGCGGTAATGAACGAGGTATTCACGCTGGGTACCGTTGCATCTTCAAATTCCGATTTATCGAGCTGACGCTCGATAATAATTGAAAATGGAAAATGGAAAATTGAAAATGATTGTGTCGGCTACGCCGACGTTTTAAATTATTTTCCGAAGGAAAATACCACAATTTTCAACTTTCAACTTTCAATTTTCAAT
>JAFSFK010000055.1 GCA_017435245.1 Oscillospiraceae bacterium
AAAATGGAAAATGGAAAATTGAAAATGATTGTGTCGGCTACGCCGACGTTTTAAATTATTTTCCGAAGGAAAATACCACAATTTTCAACTTTCAACTTTCAATTTTCAATTCGCTCGTCAGAGCGTTAAATCGGAATTTGAGGATTTTATGGAGGATACAAATGGAAAAAATTCAATTTGACAGCGGACTGAAGCGCTATAAGCTGGGGCAGGGGGTACTGCAGTTCAATCCCAACGACCCCAATGTGTATGCACGGTTTTTGGAGGCGGTGGACAAGCTCAAGGACCTGGAAACGCAGCTGGGCAAGCAGGCTCAGGTGCTGGGTGAGGACGGTGCGGCGTTGGTACAACTGATGCAGGATGCCGACAAAAAAATGAAGCAGACCCTGGACTGGGTATTTGGCAGTGGCAACGATTTTGACGCTATGCTGGGAGGCGTGAATCTGCTGGCAGTGGCGGAAAACGGAGAACGGGTGGCTACCAACCTGTTTGCCGCTCTGGAGCCGGTAATGGTTGCCGGGGCGGAAAGCTGCGCTGCCGGACGTGCCGCTCAGGCGGTCAGGAAGGCCCAAAAGCGCAGAGGCGAGCAGACAGCGGAAGGATAAATGCCGGTTTATCGAGCTGTTTGTTATCGCACCCAAAGGCTCCCTTGCCTAAAGGGAGCTGTCAAAAATCTTTGATTTTTGACTGAGGGATTTGCGGCAATCGGCATCAGTATACGATACTTTTCGGCGAATTCGTACAGTATCCCCCCGACCCGGCTGTTGCCGGGCCACCCCCCTTTAGGCAAGGGGGGCGTTGGATTGTACGCCTAACCTTCTGCTCGCTAAATCGGAATTTGGAGGTGATAAAATGAACGGCTGGGTGCTGCCAAAAAAGGCGGCGATCGGCGGAAAAGAATATCCCATCCACACGGATTTTCGGGACATCCTGGAAATTTTTGGATATCTGGACGACCCGGAGTTGCCGGAATTTATCCGCTGGCAGGTGGCTCTGGCGCTGTTTTACGAGGGGGATCTCCCTGCAGAGCATCGGCAGGAGGCAATGGAATTTCTGGCGGAATTTCTAAACGGCGGCAGAGCCGATGCTGGCAAGCCTGCTCCCAGGCTGCTGGACTGGCAGTGTGACTGCGATCTGATCATCTCGGATGTGAACCGGGTGGCCGGACGGGAGATCCGGCAGGAGGGATACGTCCACTGGTGGACCTTTTTAAGCTGGTTCCACGCCATCGGCGAGGGGCAGCTGAGCACGGTGGTCGCCATCCGGGATAAGCTCCGCCGGGGCAAAAAGCTGGAGGGCTGGGAGCGGGATTTTTACCGGGAACACAAGGACCGCATCGACCTGAAAAAGCCGGCGTCGAAAGAGGAATTGGCGGAAAAACAGCGGCTGATCGCCATGCTGGACGGGAAGTAAATTCCATTTATCGAGCTGACGCTCGATAATAATTGAAAATGGAAAATGGATAATGGAAAATGATTGTGTGGCCTTCGGCCACTATTTAAATTATTTTCCAGAGGAAAATACCACAATTTTCAATTTTCAACTTTCAATTTTCAATT
>JAFSFK010000056.1 GCA_017435245.1 Oscillospiraceae bacterium
AATTGAAAATTGAAAGTTGAAAATTGAAAATTGTGGTATTTTCCTCTGGAAAATAATTTAAATAGTGGCCGAAGGCCACACAATCATTTTCAATTATCCATTTTCCATTTTCAATTATTATCGAGCGTCAGCTCGATAAACTGGAATTTGCATTTCTTAACCACATTATACAACATTCTTGCTTATATGCAAATAATTTTCTCAAAAAGGATTGCAATCCGAGAAATTGTGTTATACAATATAGGAAATTGTTATAGAACAATCCAAATTACATAATAAGGAGATGTAGCTATGCAGATCGTTAAGAACGCATCCGCCGGTACCATGGAGTCCAGCGATGCCTATGTGGAGATCCGTCCGGGCAACGGCGGCATCAGCGTACAGCTGGAAAGCAAAGTTGCTTTGCAGTTTGGTGATTCCATCCGTCAGGTGGTCAAAGAGGTGCTGGGACAGATGGGTGTGGAGAGCGCCGATGTTCGCATAGTGGACCGGGGCGCACTGGAGTGCGTGATCCGGGCAAGAGTGGAGACCGCAGTGCTGCGGGGAAAGGAGTAAGCTATGCGCCGTTCTATGCTGTTTCTGCCGGGCAATAACCCCAATCTGCTGATCAACGGCAATTGCCTTGGCGCCGATGCGGTGATCTTTGATCTGGAGGATGCGGTTTCTCCCACGGAAAAGGATGCCGCCCGCATCCTGGTGCGCAACACCATGCGCTATCTGGACTTCCGTGGCTGCGAGACCATCGTGCGTATCAATTCCATCGACACCGCCTACTGGCAGGAGGATCTTGACACCATCCTGCCCTGCAAGCCGAATCTGATCCTGCTGCCCAAGACCTGCAGCGCAGCCGATGTGCTGGCGGCGGACGAATATATGACCCAGCTGGAAGAAAAGCTGGGTATGGAACAAAACACCGTGGGTCTGATGCCTTTGATCGAGACTGCTTTGGGTGTGGAGAATTCCTTCCGGATCGCCTCCGCCTCCAAGCGTGTCAAGGCGCTGTTCCTGGGTGCGGAGGACCTCACTGCCGACCTGCAGTGCAAGCGCACGAAAGAGGGCCGGGAAATCGAGTATGCCCGCACCCGTCTGGTGGTTGCTGCCCGGGCTGCCGGGGTGGATGTATATGACACCCCCTTCACCGATGTCAATGATGACGAGGGCATCCGGGTGGACGCAAATCTTGCCAAGGCCCTGGGCTTCACCGGTAAGGCATCCATCTCCCCCCGCCATGTGGAGGTCATCAACGAGGTATTCAGTCCCACCGAGAAGGAAGTGGACTACGCCTACGAAGTAATGGAGGCCATCGCCCTGGCCAAGGCACAGGGCAAGGGTGCCATCGCCCTCCACGGCAAAATGATCGACGCACCCATTGTTGCCCGGGCACAGCGCACCATTGATATGGCGGTGGCCCTGGGTATGGGAAGGGAGGAAGCATAATGAGCAAGCTGGTAAAATCTATCCGGGAAGCCATTGAGCTGGCAGGACTTAAAGACGGTATGACCGTTTCCTTCCACCACCATCTGCGCAACGGCGACTTTGTGCTGAATATGGTGATGGAGCAGGTGGCGGCCCTGGGGATCAAGGACATCAATGTGAACGCAAGCTCCCTGTTTGACGCCCACACCCCTCTGCAGACCCATATTGAGAATCACGTGGTCACCGGTATTTCCGCCGACTACATTTCCTCCGGTCTGGGCAGAGCCATCAGCCGTGGCATTATGGAGAATCCGGTGCAGTTCCGCACCCACGGCGGCAGACCCAGTGACATCTGCCAGGGCAAGACTCCCATCGATGTGGCATTCATCGCCGCTCCCACCTCCGACCCCATGGGCAACTGCTCCGGTAAGTACGGTAAGTCCGCCTGCGGCTCGTTGGGCTACGCCTATGCCGATGCTATGTACGCAAAAAAGGTGGTAGTGATCACCGATAATCTGGTGGAGTACCCCTTGCAGGACTGGTCCATTTCCGAGAACTATGTGGACTATGTGGTGCAGGTGGACGCCATCGGCGATCCTAAGGGCATCGTCTCCGGTACCACCCGGATCACCCGTGACCCGGTGGGTCTGGTAATGGCAAAGCACGCTGCCAAGGTCATTGAGGCATCCGGACTTCTCAAGGACGGCTTCTCCTTCCAGACCGGCGCCGGCGGCGCTTCCCTGGCGGCGGCAAAGTTCCTCAAGGACATTATGCTGGAAAAGAATATCCAGGGCAGCTTCGGCCTGGGCGGTATCACCGGCTATATGGTGGATATGCTCCGTGCCGGCTGCTTCCGCAGACTGATGGACGTACAGTGCTTTGATCTGACGGCGGTGGAATCCCTCCGGGAAGATCCCCGGCACCAGGAGATCTCCGCTATGCACTACGCCAGTCCCACCAGCCGCAGTGCGGTGGTGGACAGCCTGGATGTGGTGATCCTGGGTGCCACCCAGATCGACACCGATTTCAATGTCAATGTCCACACCGATTCCTACGGCTACATTATGGGCGGCTCCGGCGGTCACAGTGATACTGCCGCAGGCGCAAAGCTTAGTATGATCATCGCTCCCATGTTCCGGGCAAGACTTCCCATCGTCACCGATCGGGTCACTTGTATCTCTACTCCCGGTGAGGATATCGATGTGCTGGTCACCCAGGGCGGTATCGCCGTCAATCCCCGGCGCCAGGAGCTGGCCTACTGCCTCAAGGACGCAGGCCTGCCTGTGATCGACATTCACGAGCTGAAGGAAAAGACCGAGGCCATTACCGGCAAGCCCCAGCCCGTCCGTTGCGGCGACCGGGTGGTGGCACAGGTCATCAGCCGCTACGGCGACGTACTGGATAACATTTATAACATTCCGGAGGGAACAAAATGAGAGAACTGGACGCAAAGCGGATCACCCAGACAGTCAAGCAGCTGTGCATCGATGCCAACTGCTACCTGCCCGGTGATATGAAGGCAAGGATCGAAGCTTGCTATGCCGAGGAAAAATGGCCCCAGGCTCGGGAGATCCTGGAGCGGATCATGGAAAACTACAACATTGCCGATCAGAAGGCCCAGCCCATCTGCCAGGATACCGGCGTTGCCTGCGTGTTCCTGAAGATCGGTCAGGAGGTACATATCAACGGTGATATCAACGAGGCTGTCAATGAGGGCGTCCGTCAGGGCTACACCGACGGCTACCTGCGCAAGAGCGTTGTCCGGGATCCTCTGGACCGTGTGAACACCGGTGACAATACTCCCGCTATGATCTATTACGAGCTGGTTCCCGGGGACAAGGTGGAGATCACCGTGGCACCCAAGGGCTTCGGCAGTGAGAATATGAGCGCCATCAAGATGCTCCGTCCCTCCGACGGCCTGCAGGGCGTGAAGGATTTCGTCAAGCAGACGGTGGAAAACGCCGGTCCCAATCCCTGTCCTCCCATTGTGGTGGGCGTGGGCATCGGCGGTACCTTCGACAAGGCTGCCTACCTTGCCAAGAAGGCGCTGATGCGCAGTGTGGATACCCCCAATCCCAAGCCCTTCTACGCAAATCTGGAGAAGGAACTGCTGGAGGAGATCAATGCCCTGGGCATTGGTCCTCAGGGCTTCGGCGGCAAGACCACTGCGCTGGCAGTGAATATCGAAGAGTTTCCCACCCATATTGCCGGACTGCCTGTGGCGGTGAATATTAACTGCCACGTGACCCGGCATAAGACGGAGGTGCTTTAATATGGCACAGGTGAAAATAACCACCCCGCTGACCCGGGAAGCGGTCAGAAATCTCAAGGCCGGCGACAGCTGCCTGATCTCCGGCGTGATCTACACCGCCCGGGATGCCGCCCATAAGCGGCTGTGCGAATTGGTGGCCCAGGGCAAGGAGCTGCCTATGGATGTGAAGGACGCAATCATCTACTTTGTGGGGCCTACCCCCGCAAAACCGGGACAGGCCATCGGCTCTGCCGGCCCCACCACCTCTTACCGGATGGATGCCTACTCTCCCATTATGATCGGGCAGGGCCTGACCGGTATGATCGGCAAGGGCAAGCGTGGACCGGAAGTAGTGGCTGCAATGAAGGAGCACGGTGCCGTGTACTTTGGTGCCATCGGCGGCTGCGGTGCTCTGCTGAGCAAGTGCATCAAGAAGGCTGAGATCGTGGCCTACGAGGACCTGGGAGCAGAGGCCATCCGCCGTCTGGAGGTGGAGGATTTTCCTGTTATCGTGATTATTGACGCAGAGGGGAATAATCTCTACGAGAGCGGCCGTGCAGCCTATTTGGAAAGCCTGAAATAAAAGGAGGGGCGCCTTTGGAGCCTATTTATCAAATAAATCCGGAATTGGATATCCCCATTTACCAGCAGCTGGTGGACACCATCCGTGCCGCTGTGAAGAAAGGGGATCTGGTTCCCAATCAGCAGCTGCCCACAGTGCAGGAGCTTTCGGAGCAGCTGGGCATCGCCAGAGGTACCATCAAGCGGGCCTACGATGAGCTGGAGCATATCGGCATCGTGGAAAAGGCCCAGGGCAGAGGTACGTTCGTGCGCTATCAAAGAGCCAATTCCGGCAGCCGGAAGGAGCAGGCAATGGCTGCTATCGATGCGGTGCTGGACGAGCTGGAGGAGATGGGTTTTTCTCCGGCGGAGATCAATATTTTCCTGAATCTGAAGCTCCGGGAGCGGGCAGAGGAGGAGGCCCAGATCAAGGTGGCGGTGCTGGAATGCAACCCCGAAAATCTGAGCCATCTGACCGAGCAGATCCATCGGATCCCCCGGATCGACCTGTATTCCTATCTGGTGGAAACGGTGAAGGAGTATCCCTACAAGCTGGGGGAGGAAATGGACCTCATCGTCACCACCGCAAACCATGCACCCTTTTTGGAGCGGGTGCTGCCGGATCGGCGGAAGATCGCCCGGATCGCCATTTGTCTGACCCAGCAGAGCCTTTCCGATATCATCAAGCTGCGCAAGGGCAAGCGTGTGGGCATTCTGGGTTATAGCCAGCGGTTCGGCAGATTGCTCCACGAGACCTGCCTGCAGTACACCGAGGGTGTGCTGCTCAGCGAGCCGAAGGTGTTTTCTCCGGAGCTGATCATCGAGGATTTCCTCCGGGATAAGGATGCGGTCTTGGTGCCCCGGGATTATGAAAAATACTGCGATGCCCATACCGCAGCCTGTCTGGAGCGGTTCCGGGGACGGCTGGTGGAGTGCAGCTACGAAATGGATGCCGGATCCTTCCTGTATCTGCAGGAAAAGACCCGCCGCTTGCTGGAAGAGAAGGAAATCTGAAATCCGGTGGGTAATTTTAAGATTCTACGGCAAAAAATGAGAATAGAAGGATAAGGATTCATCGGAATCTTCGTTGACAAAAGGACTAGTCCATTGTACTATATAGATGTAGAACAATTATTTTATCCCTGTGATAAATAAACTTAGAGGTGTGTTTATGCAAAATCGGGAAAAGAAAGTACTGGTGATCGGTGTCATCGGCGCCGATGTCCACGCAGTAGGCAACAAGATCCTCTACCACGCCTTCACCGAGGCTGGCTTTGAGGTGGTGAACCTGGGCGTTATGGTCTCCCAGGAAGAGTACATCGCAGCTGCCATCGAGTCCGATGCGGATGCCATCGTGGTATCCTCCCTGTACGGTCAGGGTGAGCTGGACTGCCGTGGTATGCGTGAAAAGTGCGATGAGGCCGGACTGAAGGGGATCCCCCTGGTGGTTGGCGGCAACATCGTCATCGGCAAGCAGAGCTTTGAAGATGTAGAGAAGCGGTTCAAGGATATGGGCTTCGACCGGGCCTTCCCTCCCGGAACTGCCCCCGAGACCACCATTGAGGCGCTGCGCCAGCTGCTGCATATGGACGGTGAGACGGTGTGAAGCCAGTCTTACTGATCGATTTCGGAAGTACATATACAAAAGTCACTGCGGTGGATCTGGACGCACAGGTGCTTTTAGGCACTGCTGCCTCCTACACCACGGTGCAGACAGATATCAATGACGGTCTTGAAAAGGCGCTGGCGATCCTGGAGAAAAAAACCGGAAAGCTCAGCTACCACAAGACCTACGCCTGCTCCTCCGCTGCAGGCGGCCTGCGGATGATCACCAGCGGCCTTGTGCCGGAGCTTACCGGCGAGGCGGCAAAGCTGGCAAGTCTGGGTGCAGGCGCCAAGGTGGTGAAGGTCTACACCTTCCAGCTCACCGAGGACGATGTGGAGGAGATCCGGGAGGAAAAGCCGGACATCTTCCTTTTGGTGGGCGGCACCGACGGCGGCAACACTGAGTGCATCCTCCACAACGCCAAAGTCCTGGCGGAAATGGGCGGCGATTTTCCCATTGTGGTGGCGGGCAACCGTACTGCTGCCCGGCAGTGTGAGCGGATCCTGGAGGGGCGTGAGGTTTACGTCTGTCCCAATGTGATGCCCAAGTTCGGCACGCTGAACATTGAACCCACACAGAAGCAGATCCGGGAGATCTTCCTGAACCGGATCATCAAGGCCAAGGGTCTAAGCAAAGCGGCGGCGCTGCTTTCCGACATTATGATGCCCACTCCGGCGGCGGTGCTGCAGGCTATGGAGCTGCTGGCACAGGGTTGTGAGGGAGAGCAGGGCATCGGCGAGCTGGTGGCGGTGGATGTTGGCGGTGCTACTACCGACATTTACTCCATTGCCGACGGTATGCCGGAGCATATGTCTACCGTTTACAAAGGACTGCCCGAGCCCTTTGCCAAGCGGACGGTGGAGGGCGACATCGGTATGCGCTACAGCATTAAAGGCATTGTAGAGGCTGCCGGTATGGATAAGATCTGCCGGCTTTCCGGTCTGGAAAAGACCAGAGCGCTGGAGCTGATCGACTATCTGGCGGAAAACACCGATACCGTTCCCGGCGATAACCAGGAGCTGGAAAGGCTGGACTTTGCCTTAGCATCTGCGGCCATCGAGGAGGGTGTTGCCCGTCACGCCGGTACCATCGAAGAGACCTATACCCTTATGGGCAAGACCTATGTGCAGGAGGGTAAAAATCTGACCAAGGTGGGGCAGATCGTGGTCACAGGCGGCAGCCTGATCCACACCAGGCGCACGGCGGAAATTGCCGCTCACGCCCTGTATGATCCCCTCAAACCCCAGTCCCTGCGTCCGATGAAGGCGGATGTGTGGGTGGATAGAAAGTATATTTTGGCCGCTATGGGACTTTTGGCATCCTATCATCCCAAGACGGCTTTGGCAATTATGAAAAAGGAGCTTGAATTTTATGGACATTCAGAATAAACGGATCTCCGATGCCGAGTTTGAGGCGCTGCGGAAAGAAGTCCTGACCCAGTGGCCCACCGGTAAGGATGTGGACCTGGACGAAGCCATCGCTTACCACAAGGCAATGCCCAAAAGCCGTAAGTTCGGCGAAAAGCTGCTGGAAGCAAAGCGCAGCGGCAAGACCCTGGTGCAGCCCCGTGCAGGTGTTCCCGTTGTGGAAGAGCACATTAAGCTGCTGCAGTACCTGGAGAAGGAAGGCGAGGCAGACCTGCTGCCCTCCACCATTGACTCCTACACC
>JAFSFK010000057.1 GCA_017435245.1 Oscillospiraceae bacterium
ATGGAAAATGGAAAATTGAAAATGATTGTGTCGGCTACGCCGACGTTTTAAATTATTTTCCGAAGGAAAATACCACAATTTTCAACTTTCAACTTTCAATTTTCAATTCGCTCGTCAGAGCGTTAAATCGGAATTTATACTTTCCCTTGCATTGGGGCGGTGGGGATGGTATCATAATACCGAAAGGAGTTGACGGTATGTATCCCAACATCAAAAAGAATTTCGGCTTTGGCTTTATGCGCCTGCCTATGATCGGCGACCAGATCGATCTGGAGCAGACCACCAAAATGGTGGATGCCTTTATGGCAGCCGGTTTTAATTATTTCGACACTGCCCACGGCTATCTGGATAGCCGCAGCGAACCCACTTTGCGCAAGACCCTGGTGGAGCGTTATCCCCGGGAAAGCTATGTGCTGACCAATAAGCTGTCGGACAATTTCTTTACCACCCAGGAGGAGATCCGTCCTCTGTTTCAGCAGCAGCTGGAAGTGTGCGGCGTGGAGTACTTTGATTTTTACCTGATGCACGCCCAGGACAAGCGGATCTTCCAGAAATACAAGGACTGCCGTGCCTACGAAACGGCGCTGGAATTAAAGGCGGAGGGGAAGATCCGTCATTTCGGCATCTCCTTCCACGATAAGGCCTCGGTGCTGGACGAGATTTTGACGCAGTACCCCCAGATCGAGGTGGTGCAGCTGCAGTTCAACTACTTAGATTACGAAAGTGCATCGGTAGAATCCAGAAAGTGCTATGAGGTCTGCCGTAAGCACGGCAAGGGCGTCATCGTGATGGAGCCGGTGAAGGGCGGCAGACTTGCCCAGCTGCCGGAGGAAGCCAGCCGGGAGCTGAAGGACAGTCCCGCCAGCTACGCATTGCGGTTTGCGGCGGGCTTTGAGGGGATCTTTATGGTGCTGTCCGGTATGAGCACGCTGGAAATGGTGGAGGAGAATTGCCGCCTGATGGCAGATCCCAAGCCCCTCAGCGATGGGGAGCTGGCAGCCATTTCCCGGGTGGTGGAGATCATGAACCGGCAGAACGCCATCGGCTGTACCGCCTGCGGCTACTGCCTTGCCGGCTGTCCCATGGGGATCTCCATTCCCAATCTGTTTGCCTGCTATAATTCCGGCAAGCTCTACGGGGATTTTAATTCCCGGTATTACTACAGCCTGCACAGCCATTCCGGCGGCAATCCCAAGTCCTGCGTGGAGTGCGGTGCCTGTGAGGAGATCTGTCCCCAGCATTTGCCCATCCGGCAGCTGCTGAAGGATGCCATCGCCTTCTTCTCCAGGAAGAAATAAGGAAAAGACCCGTCACCGACGGGTCTTTTTTGCTTGGTATCGTTATCTCTTCAAATTCCGATTTAGCGAGCTGTTTGATAGACGCACAATCGAAAGCCTCCCCTGTGTAAGGGGAGGTGTCTGAAATCTGTGATTTCAGACGGAGGGGTTGTAATCTAACGGATTTTGACAATCCCCCAGTCGAAAATCAAAGATTTTCGACAGCCC
>JAFSFK010000058.1 GCA_017435245.1 Oscillospiraceae bacterium
ACGGCGATATGGGTATGTTTGGTGTCAACGCAGGTCAGGTGGTCAATGTCTACACCGAGAACGTGACGATGACAACCAATGCCGATACCAAGCAGGCCGGTCTGCTCATTGGCACCAACCAGGGTAAGGTCCGCAGAAGCAATCTGAAGGGCGTGATCAACGCTGAGGATCTGGCGGACGGCGCCAAGATCGGCGGTCTGGCAGGCTACAGCGTGGAGCTGCTGGAAACCACCACCGCAGCGGTGGATCTGAATGTGTCTGCTGCCGGAAAGGCATCTGTGGGAGGCATCGTAGGCCACCAGGAGGGGAATATCATCCGTAACTGCAATGCAAGTGGTGTTTTGACCATTTCCGGCGGCGAAGCCAAGACGGTGGGCCTGTTTGCAGGCGTAGCCAATGATGCAGAACTGACCGGTTGTCAGTTCCTGGGTGAAGGCAACAAGGTAGACGGAGAGCTGTTTGTGACCTGTATCGGTACACAGACGGAGACTACCACAAATACCGAATATGCCATCCGGGACAACAGCATCGAAAAAGTGGCATTTCCTGCCGATGTCCAGGCCCGCCGTGACCATGTGGTGGAAGTGGCCCGTGCTATGGCCGGTACCTTCTGGACTGTCAAGGAGCCTCTGTTTATCGACTATAACTGCACCTGCTGCAAGGACAGGACCTTCCTGCCCGGCAAGCTCTACCGAGGCATTCCCTACAACCATAAAAACGGCTCTATGCAGCGCTTCCTCTACGCTATGGAGGAGCAGCCGGATGAGAATGGCAATCTGGTGGTTGCGGATTGGGTCTACGGTTATCAGGGAACCATCGATACCTGGGATATGTACATCGGCAATGACTGTTCCAGTTTCGCTCAGCAGGCTTTGGCCAGCGTCTGCGATGATGTGCAGTTCTACCGCAGCCGTACACAGTTCCCCCACTATGGATTCGGAACCATTGCGGTAGGTGACTGGAATTGGGACATTCCTGTGGATGCCGACGGCTATGCCGACGATACCTATAAGGAATATATCGAGCCCATCGGCGAGCTGGCAATGATGGAAAACTACGCTCTGCTCCGGGCCGGTGATATGGTTGGCAATACCATTACCGCCGGCGGTCACTGCCGTATCGTGGTGGAAGATCCTGTGGTGATGCTGGACGAAAACGGCAATCTGGATCCCGAGGCCAGCTATGTGACCACCTGTGAGCAGACCGGTTTCCAGGATGTTGAGGAAAACGGACTTTCCTATACCTCCTCCACCCGTTTGGATACCAAGTATTCCTTTGCTGTGCTGATCAAAGAAGGCTATGTGCCTATGACCTGTGAATGTCTGGTCACCAGCACCGAGGACATCAGCGAGGCTACCGTTGAGGATACTCTGGACGGCCGCCTGGGTCTGACCACCGGTATCGTCACCGCTACCAGAAACTTAGACAGCGTGGAGATGATCATCACCGATGCAGAGGGCAATGAGGTCTTCCGCAACAGAATGTTCACCACCGTGGGCAAGACTACCGACTCTATGAGTGAGTATTTTGTTATTCGTAAGGTCCCCAAGACCTATGACCTGGCAAACTTTACACCGGCGATCAGCCAGATCCAGTGGGATCTGAGCAAGACCTACCACTGCACCATCATTGCGCATTTGAACTGCGGCGATGAAGTGGTGGCAAGAGAATTTGATTTCTAAATGAAAACCGGGCAACGGGTTTCCGTTGCCCGGTAACGCCAACGGGAGATTTCCCGGGAGGAACACAATTATGAGCAAGTATATCAGTGTGGGTATGGACTACGGTATGACCGTCAGTGGCTACGAGGGTTACAAAAACATCCAGGCGGTCGTAAAGGAAATGGACCGACTGGGTATTTGTCAGAGCGTCGTAGAGTATAACGGCCTGTCCAATGCTTTGGCCTGCAACAAAAAGCTGTTGGCGGATATTGATTCCGTTCCCAATGGCCGGCAGCGCCTGATCCCTGCCTTTAATCTGAATATGGGCGCACTGTTTCAGCGGGGTGCTATGGAACAGCTTGTGGAAATGATGGAAAACAACCGCCCCCACTGTGTAGTTCTCAAACCTGACAGCCACGGTTTCCAGCTGATGTCCATTGAGGAAGTGCTGGAAAAGGTCAAGCACCTGAATCCTGTGATCCTCATCAATGAGAAGGAACTGCGGGATCCCTGCACCGGCGTAGATGACCTGGTGTATCTTGCCAAGAAATTCCCCAATATGCGGTTTGTAGTCCGCCGGTTTATTTTCGGTGGCTGGAACCGGGCTTATAATGCCGCACGACAAGCGGAGAATATTTACATCGACATTTCCAGACTTCACACGATGGATGCCATCGATATTGCCTGTGAGCACTTGGGTGACCATAAGGTGCTTTGGGGCCACAGCCGGGTGTCCGGTATGGGCGCAGCAATGGCGGCGGTCACTTATGCCGACCTTTCCGAGGAAAGTAAGGACAAGGTCCGTTGGGGCAACTTCGTGAGTCTGTTTTCTGACCCTGCAGACAGGGCCTGTTTAATGGCAAATCTGAAAGAGCTGCCCAGCAAGGTGGCAAACAGCTTCTGGGCACCCTTTGTGGAGGGCAAGGGATTTGATGCCTGTCCTATCTACGATGTCCATACCCATTTGGGCTATACTGCGGTGACGGCCTATGTGTACGATTTGACCTTTGAAGAGCAGGTCGCCACCTTTGAAAAGAATATGAAACGGTTCAACATCAAAAAGATTGTTTCCACCGTTACCGGCATCCACGATCCTGTGGAGTGCCACCAGCTGAAGGAAGCGGCTGTCAAGGGCAAGGAGGACCGGTTCAAGGGCTATATCCGCTATAATCCCAACTATACGGATGTGTTTACCGAAGAATATATGGATGAGCGCTTCGCCACCGGCTATTATGTGGGTCTGAAATCTCTGCCCCATTATATGAAGGTGGATCTGCGGGATGAGCGTTATGCTCCTATGTTTGAGTACGCCCAAAAGCATAGCCTGCCCATTCTCATCCACAACGATATGAGCAAGGGCAGCCCCAAGATCTGCGCTGAGATGGCGGCAAAGTATCCCAACTGCAAAATGCTTCTGGGTCACAGCGGCGGAGGCGATGCCGGTCGTGAGCAGTGTCACGAGATCGCCAAGGATCCCCGCTACAGCAATGTGTATTTTGAGATTTGCGGTTCCTGGTTGGCCAACAGCTGGACCTGGAAGGATTCTCTGGAGCATATCGATTACACAAGAGTGCTGTTCGGAACGGATGCCCCTGTCCACTCTGTGGTTTGGGAGCTGGGACATTTGCTCAGTGAGGATATCCCAGATGAGCAGCTCATCGCCATTCTGGGCGGCAACGCAAAGAGAATTTTCGGTTTTGACTAATGCCTGTTGAAGAGAGGTAGCTTTATGAATGTGAGCGGTTTTCGTGCACCGGCGGTGCCCCTGGTGACCCACGACCCCTTCTTTAGCCTGTGGAGCGGCGGTACTTGCCTGACCGATGACAATACCCGTCACTGGTCCGGTGTGCGTCAATATATGTTTGGTATCGTCATTTTTGACGGTGAGATCTATGAATTTATGGGGAAAGTGGGTGCCGTGGATGACCGGTATTACACCGGGTTCCGGAAGCTGGAGCAGGTGAGCTGCGAAGTGCGTCCTATGACCACGGTCTATACCTTTGCCCATCCCAAGTTTGATATGCAGCTGAAATTTACCAGTCCGCTGCTTTTAAACGATCTGGATATTCTGGCACGTCCTGTGTCCTATGTGGATTACACCATCAAAGCCAAGGACGGCAAGACACACACGGCTATTGTCCAGTTTGGTTTTTCCGGTGAGTTCTGCGTGGATATGACCACCCAGCAGGTATCCATCGGCAAGACGGAACAGTCTGTCTATTTTACTTCCGGTACGCAGAATATGCTGAAAAACTGCGGCGACGATCACCGCATCGAGTGGGGCAGTTTCCACATTGCCGCACCGGAATACGAATTCGAGGCGAAGAGCCTGCGTGCTTATCAGCTGCATCTGCAGCGGCAGTATGGCGATAAAAACCGTTTTATCAACAACCTGAATTCCCAGGGCCCCAACCGGGAGCAGCTGGGACCCGATCATTATGAACTGGGCGTGCCCACTGGGGTGCATCCTTACTACCCCACCATCCTTATTAAGAAGGAATATGCCCTGGAGAAAGAGAGCTGCGACGGCTTTGCGCTGGCTTACGACGATGTAAAGTGTATCCAGTACTTTGGGGAGAATGTGGATGCTTACTGGAAGCGCAGTGGTCAGACCTTCGATGAAATGCTGCGCCTTGCCCGGGCACAGCACGATGAAGTGCTTGCCAAGGTGGCGGTTTTTGAAACAGAACTGCTGGAAAAAGCCAGCAAGGTATCTGCCAAGTATGCCGATATCGTTGCTCTGGCCTACCGCCAGACGGTGGCGGGACATAAGCTGGCATACCACAACGGGCAGCTGCTGTTTATTTCCAAGGAGAACTACTCCAACGGCTGCGCAGCCACTGTGGATGTGACCTATCCGTCGATTCCGTTGTTCCTTATGTACGCACCGGAGTTGGTGGAGGGAATGCTGCGTCCCATCTTCAAGCTGCTGGAGAAGGGACTGTGGGACTGGGAGTTTGCTCCCCACGATGCCGGTACATACCCCCTGCTGAACGGACAGGTCTACGGTTTCCTGCCCCGGCATCTGGAGACAAGACCGGATCCTCTGGATTCTCAGATGCCCATTGAGGAGTGCGGCAATATGCTGCTGATCGTGGCAGCAGTATGCGCTGCACAAAAAGATATGCACTGCTTTACCCAGCACCGGCAGATCCTGAAGCAGTGGGCGGATTATCTGGTGAAGATGGGCTACAACCCGGAAAACCAGCTGTGCACCGATGATTTTGCCGGTCACCTGGCCCACAACTGCAACCTCTCTGTCAAGGCGATCTGTGCTCTGGCGGCATATGCGAAAATGCTGGAAGCTGTGGGAGAATCGGGTGCTGCTTATCGGGCAAAGGCAGAGGAATTTGCCGCTGTTTGGGAAACCGAAGCCTTTGACGGTGACCACTACCGCCTGACCTTTGACCAGGCGGGCAGCTGGAGTCTGAAATACAATATGGTTTGGGATAAGCTGCTAGAGTTGAAGCTGTTCTCCCAAAAGGTCTATGATTTGGAGCTGGCCTGGTATAAGGATCATTTCAATGCCTACGGTATCCCCCTGGATAACCGGGGCGAGACCACCAAGACCGACTGGCAGATGTGGACCACCCGGCTGTTTGATGACAAGCAGTACACCGATCTGATCGTGGACATGATGTGGAAGTATCTGTGTCAGACTCCCGACAGAGTGCCCTTCTCCGATTGCAACTATACCACCGAACCCTATACCCGGATCTTCATTGGACGGACGGTACAGGGCGGACTGTTTATCAATTTGCTGGAGTTGATGTAAATGTTTGATTATACCGAATATGCCATCCGGCTGCGCCGGGAGCTGCATCAGTATCCGGAGATCGGCTTTGAGTTGCCTAAAACTCTGGCGTTGGTGCGCCGGGAACTGGATGCTATGGGCATCGAATATACCGAAAAATTCGGCAGAAGCAGTATCGTGGCTACCATCAATCCCCAGCATAAGGGTTTCACCATTGGCATCCGGGCGGATATGGATGCTCTGCCGGTGCAGGAGCAGACGGAGCTGGAATTCAAGTCCAAGATCCCCGGACAGATGCATGCCTGCGGTCACGATATCCACACGGCGATGCTTTTGGCAACAGCCAGAAAGCTGAATGACCAAAAGGATGACCTGCGCTGCCGGGTGAAGCTTTTGTTTACGCCTGCTGAGGAGTATATCACCCCCGGCAGCAAAGAAATGGCAGAAAAGGGCGTAATGGATGACATCGACTGTGCCATCGCCTGCCACGTGAATCCTCTGTATGATGTGGGGGATGTGCGCCTGACCTACGGCGGTCAGGGTGCCAATTCCATGGGAATCACGGTGGAATTTTTTGGTGTCAGCGCCCATGCAAATGCCCAGCACAAGGGCGTGGATGCCATCCGTATGGCAGTGGAAAGCTACACTGCCATGGAGAATATGGTGGCCAAGGAATTGCCTCCCACCACGCCCAGACTTTTGAATGTGGGTGTGTTTGAAGGCGGAAAGACCAACAATGTGATCTGCGATTACTGTAAGCTGTTTTTGACCACCCGGGCACACAGCGACGAGGTCACCGATTATATGCATGATCGGATTGTGCAGATCTGTGAAGGTATTGCGTCCCTTCACGGTGGACGGGCACAGGTAACTGTGAATAAGCTGCTGCCCTATGTGGTGAATCATGAAACTGTGGCAAGCCGGTTGCAAACTGCCGCCGAGAAGGTGGTAGGAAAGAACCATATTGGCATCCATCCCAGAAGCCTGGGGGGCGAGGATTTTGGCTATCTTAGCCGTAAGAAGCCCTGCGCCATGTTCCAGCTGGGTAGCCGTTCTACCCTTCCCGGTTCAGAAAAACCCCTCCACAATGCCCAAATAAACTTTGATGAAAACTGTATGAAAGTGGGTGTCGATACCTTCGTACAGTTCGTTCTGGACAACCAGGACGGTATTGCGTTGTGACAACAGGCAAAGGAGAAACAGAATGTTTGGATTTAAACTTCCCAAAGACTTTTTGATCGGTACCGCAAACTCTGCTTTTCAGTCGGAAGGTGCCTGGGACCGGGACGGCAAGTCTGAAAGCGTAATGGATCACTATGCCAAGCTTTATGCCGGCAAGCCTGCGCCCAGCGGCCCCCGGGAGGAAGGTTATACCGCCGGCAAAAAGAAGACCATCCTGACAGAGGATCTGCCGGACCGGGGATGTTTCTTTTACGACCATTACGAAGAATACATTGAAGATATGCAAAAGACCGGACAGAATACCTTCCGGCTTTCCCTGTCCTGGCCCCGGATCATTCCCACCGGCGTGGGAGAAGTGAACCCCAAGGGCATTGCGTTTTACAACAAGATCATTGATAAACTGGTGTCCTGCGGCATTACCCCCTTTGTAGATCTGCACCACTGGGATATGCCCCAGTGTTTGATGGACAAGGGTGGCTTTGCAAATTCCCAGTTTCCGGAGTGGTTCGAGGCCTATGCCAAGGTTTGCTTTGAGGCATTCGGCGACCGGGTGAAGCTGTGGTCTACCTTCAATGAATCGGCTGTGGCCATCACCAGCGGCTATGCCAACGGACGGTTCCCGCCCTTTGGCTTCAGCAACAAGGAAGGTCAGCTGGCAGGTCACCACTGCCTGATCGCCCACTTCCGGGCAGTGCGGCTTTATAAGTCTATGGACTTGGGCGGTAAGATCGGTGCAGTCAACTGCATCGTGGATATCACCCCCGCCCGGATGGTGGAGGAGGACCTGGGTGCGGCTGCACGGCAGATGGAGCGGATGTTCGGCTGGTGGACGCAACCTATGCTGGAAGGCACCTATCCCCAGCAGCTGATCCGGGAATGCCCCTATGTCCGGGACAATATGCCGGAGAACTATCAGGCGGATCTGGACAAGTGGTTTATCCCTATGGACTTTGTGGGTATCAACTACTATGTCAGCCACCGCACCGGCTATAATCCCGATAAGCCGTTGCTGTCCGACCGGGCGGAAAGCTTCTATTCTACCCCGGGACAGAGCTTTGCGCCCTATCCGGCGGGCCTGTTTGATGTGGTATGGTATGTGTCCCAGCGTTATCACAATGTGGAGATCTACATTACCGAAAACGGCTGTGCGCTGTACAATGTCAACGACCCGGAGAAGGAATGCGATGACCCTGAGCGGATCAGCTATATCCGGGAGCATCTGCGGATGGTATCCCGGCTGATCAAGGTGGGCTGCAATCTGAAGGGCTATTATTACTGGAACGATGCCGACTCCTATGAGGAGCTGGATGGTTATCGGATCCGGTTCGGTCTGACCTGGGTGGATCATCAGACCGGTGAACGCCGTTGGAAAAAGAGCCGCCATTACTTCAGCCAAATTTGCAAAAGCCGTATGGTGGATTGATACTGCTTATAAACCCCATACCCGGCGGGAATTTTCCCGCCGGGTATTTGATGAATTCCGATTTAACGCTCTGACGAGCGAATTGAAAATTGAAAGTTGAAAGTTGAAAATTGTGGTATTTTCCTTCGGAAAATAATTTAAAACGTCGGCGTAGCCGACACAATCATTTTCAATTTTCAATTTTCCATTTTCAA
>JAFSFK010000059.1 GCA_017435245.1 Oscillospiraceae bacterium
CAATCGCCCGCCCAATTATTTGTGTGCAAATAATTGGGATTTCCGGAGGAAATCATATATTATCACCTGTCGGTGATGGGATTTTGTTTTACAAAATCCCCGGGCGGATAATATCCGCCCCTACAGTTTCTAACGAACATTTCACCGATAAACTGGAATTTGTTATAAACACGGACTAAGGTTTTTCCTTTTGGCAGGAGAGAGCTTTTATGCAAGGATGAATTTCGGAAAAACGGGAAATCTATCTCACAGGAAAAATGCTTTGGAGGTAGATTATGAAAACGGCGAAAAAAGTGTTGGCACTTTTGATGCTGCTTGCCTTGCTGGGTGGTATTCTGGCTGGCTGCGGAAGCAAACCGCAGCAGACGGAGCCTGCCCAGAATCAAGCTGCGGTACAGCAGGACAAGACTCTGGTGGTAGGAACTTTGAATTTTGACGGAAAATTCTCCCCCTTTTTCTATACCAACGCCTATGAAAATGAGGTGCTGAGCCTTGTCCACGTGGATCTTTTGGGCACTGACCGGGAGGGTGCTGTGGTATTGGAGGGCATCCGGGGAGAGATCCGACCTTATAACGGCACGGACTATGTATACACAGGCATTGCCGACTGTGCTGTTACGGAGAATCCCGATGGTACGGTTTATTATGACATCACCCTGAAAGAGGGAGTGAAGTTTTCCGACGGAACGGAAATGAACATTGATGATGTGATCTTTTCCCTCTATGTGCCACTGGACCCCAGCTACGATGGCATTATGACCCTATACTCCCTGCCCATTGAGGGACTTGCGGAGTACCGGGAAAATGCGGAGGTTCCCAGCATTACCGGCATCCAGAGGCTGGGAGACTACAGCTTGCGGATCGTGATGACGGAGTTTTCTGCCACCGCCATCTATCAGCTTTCCACGGCGGTGGTGCCTATGCATTACTACGGTGACGAGGACCTATACGACTATGAAAACAATATGTTTGGGTTTCCCAAGGGGGATCTGAGCGGGGTGAAGAGCGTGACGACCCAGCCTATGGGTGCAGGCCCTTATCGGTTTGTGAGCTATGCCGGGGGTATCGTTACCCTGGAGGCCAACGAGAATTACTGGAAAGGGACCCCCAAGACCCGGTATATCCAGTTCCGGGAAGGACAGGATGCGGACAAGGTCCCCGGCGTGGCGGCTGGAACCATCGACATTACCAGCCCCACCTATTCTGTGGAGATGGCCAAGGCGATCGCAAATTACAACGGCGGAACCCTCAGCGGCGATGTGATCAGCGCCAGCATGGTAGATAATCTGGGGTACGGCTATATCGGATTTAACGCAAACCGTGTAAAAGTGGGGCAGGATGGCGGGTCCGAGGCATCCCGGAATCTGCGCAAGGCCATTGCCACGGTGATCTCGGTGTACCGGGATGTGGCGGTGGATTCCTATTACGGAGAGTTTGCCAATGTGATCAATTATCCCATCTCCGATACCTCCTGGGCGGCACCCCGGGTGACGGACGTGGGATACCGGATGGCATTTTCTGTGGGTCCGGAGGGGAATTCCCTCTACACCCCGGATATGACGCCGGAGGAGCGGTACGATGCGGCGCTGGAGGGTGCGCTGGAGTTCTTTGAAGCAGCGGGGTATACCCAGGAGGACGATGTTCTTACCGCAGCGCCTGAGGGAGGGAAGCTCAGCTATGAGGTGCTGGTAGGTGCCGGCGGTAACGGTGATCATCCCACCTTTATGGCGCTGACCCAGGCTGCGGCAGCGCTGAAGGAGATCGGTTTTCAGCTGATCGTCACCGATCTTTCCAATTTTTCGGAGTTGACCAATGCGGTCAATGCCGGGGCGGCGGAGATGTTTGCTATGGCCTGGAACGCCTCAGCGGATCCGGATATGTATCAGATCTATCACAGCCAGGGCGGATCCAACGAGAAGGCGTACCACATCAAGGACGCTCAGCTGGACGAGATGATCCTGCTGGCCCGCCAGTCGGCGGATCAGACCTACCGAAAGACGCTGTACAAGGCCTGCTTGGATATTATCAACGACTGGGCGGTGGAGATCCCAATGTATCAGCGGCAGAATGTGATCATTTTCTCCACCCGCCGGGTGAATATGGATACGGTGACCCCGGATATCACTCCTTTCTGGGGCTGGGCAAACGATATTGAACTACTGGAAATGCGGTAAATTCCGATTTATCGAGCAGTTATATGCTGCGTGCAAATGATTTCGCCGTAGGCGACCTACTTTCTTGTTTCGCCAAGAGAGTAGGCAAAGAGGCGACACGGTGAGGCGCTGAGTTGATTGCTCCCGCAATCAAAGCCGCCCTCCCCGTGACCCCTGCCGGCACGCATTTTCGTTTGTTCAGCAATCCTTTTCCGAATTTATGGAGTACTGTGCTCTCAAGAGTTGCGTTCCTTTTAACAAAATGGAAACAGAAGGCTTTGCAACGCAGGAACGATACCGAGCGTAGCTTTGTCGATGATTGCCGCACAGTGCACGAATTGCCTGCCGGGGCACCCCGGCCGATAAACTGGAATTTGACAGAAGAAAGGATGTTTTACAGTGAAAAAAGCACGCCTTGTTCCTTTGTATTTTGAAGAAGTCAACGAAAGAGAAATTAAGGAAACTGCCGTCCAGATGGAAAAGCTCCAGGAATTTTACGGCGATGTGGCAGAGTTTTTGCCGGCTGTGAAGGTTGGCGATCCCCTGCCGGAAGCCGATGCCATCGTATTCCCCAAGATGATCTTCGCTGCTTTCCGTCATGACGAGGAGCTGAAAGCCTACGACCTGCCTATGATCGTGCTGACCTCCGGGTTCGGCACTGTGGAGATGTGGGACTGGGAGATCGTCACCTATCTGCGGGATCTGGGCTGCAATGTATTCTCCCCCTACAATGTGGAGATGGGCAAGACCATCATCCGGGCCATCGCCGCTAAGGCGCTGCTGAAAGGTGCCAAATTCCTGATGTTCCAGGATAGCCCCGGCGAGGGTATGCAGGCATACATCTTCAAGAAGTTCTACTGGTGGGAAAAGCAGAGCACCGAGACTATGGAAAATGTCTTCGGCATCCAGATGATCTACCGCAGCTGGAAGGAAGTCAGCGACAATGCCAAGGCCATCTCCGACGAGGAGGCCCTCCGGGTCAGCGCCGACTGGAACATCAACCGGGAGGGCGTCTGCGAAGAAGCCTATCTGCGGGCGGTGAAGATCTACATCGCCGTCAAGGCCGTCATCGATGAGTTGGGCGGCGTGGAGGGCGTTGGCTCCAACTGCCTCAACGAGTCCTTCCACTGCAACACCACTCCCTGCCTTGCCTGGAATATGCTCTTTGAGCGGGACAACATCATCTGGGCCTGCGAGGGCGATACCCTGACACTGCTGTCCACCTACATTATCTACCGGTCCATCGAAAAGCCCATTATGATGACCAACCTCTACCCCTTCCTGGTGGGGATGGCGGCTCTGGCCCACGAGAAGATCGACAAGTTCCCCGATATCGAGGATCCCGACAACCACGCTCTGGGTGTGCACTGCGGCTATTTCGGTTTTGTGCCCCGTCAGTTCTGTGACGAGTGGACCCTGCGGCCTAAGGTGCTGGAGATCGTCAACGAGAAGGCCATCGTCTGCGACTGCCGGATGCCCAAAGGAAAGGTCACGCTGGCCAAGATCTATCCCGGCTTCAAGAAGCTGAGTATTATCCGTGCCGAGATCGAGGACTATGTCCAGTATCCCGGCTCCGACTGCCGGAACGGCGCACTGATCCGCTACGCAGACGGTCACGCCGTGATGGACGAGCTTTGCTCTCACCACAGCCTGATCATCTCCGGGGATGTGGTACCTCAGCTGCAGCAGGTGGCGAAGATCTTCGGCTTCGAGACCAAGGTACTGTAATTTGATTTTCTGCCGGTGTTATGCTATAATACCGGCAGAATACAATTTTTGCCAATTGGAGGGTTCCTTATGGCTTTTTATCAGCGCAAGCCGGATATCATCATCCGTAACGGTACCATCGTAGACGGTACCGGCAAGCCCGGTTATTTTGCCGATGTTGCCATCATCGGCGACAAGATCGATTATATCGGAAATCTCAAGGGCGTGTCTGCGCCTCTGGAGATCGATGCCACCGGCAAGTATGTGACTCCCGGCTTTATCGATTCCCATTCCCATTCCGATCTGAATCTCTTTGCCAACCCCCTGTGCCAGAGTGCGGTGCGGCAGGGTGTCACCACCGAGGTGGTGGGCAACTGCGGCTTCTCTATGCGCTCCATCGGCAAGGAGCTGTTTGATCCTGCCGGTGACGCCATTCAGTGCGTCTATGACTACAACGCCCCCGGCGCTCCCAAGGGTTCTATGGCGGCGGTGCTGGATAAGGCAGAGCTGATGGGCGCTTCCATGAACACCGCCTGGCTGTGCGGTCACAACGACCTGCGTATTCTGGCAGACCTGCACACCACCGATTATACCGAAGAGCAGTTTACCATTATGGCAGATTTCCTCCGGGAGGCCATGGAGGCGGGCTTTATCGGCTTCTCCACCGGTCTGGAGTTTGACCCCGGTACATTGAGCCGTCCCGAAGAGGTGGAGCGGCTGGCCATGATCGCTGCCGAGTACGATGCCAACTACTCCACCCATATGCGTGACGAGAGCTACCACCTGCTGGAGGCCATTGAGGAGTTCCTCAATGTCATCCGCAAGACCGGTATGCGGGGTATGGTCTCCCATCTGAATGTGAAATACGACAACGGTGTGCCCGACGAGTACCTGCAAAAGGGTATGGATATGCTGAAGAAGGCTCGTAAGGACGAGCATTTGAACGTGTTCTGCGATATGCTGCCCACCTGCTTCGCCACCGGCGGCGCACTGGCAATGCTGCCCCCCTGGCTGTATGCCGAGGGCTGGGACAAGGCAAGAGAAATTCTTGCCGATCCCGAGGGCCGTGAGAAGGTGAAGAAGGATCTCAACCGCTACTGGTACTTCCTGGGCAAGGGACAGTGGGATCGCCTGCTGTTCGTGCTGCCCCCTTACTGGCCGGAGGTGGCCAAGACCCCCTTCCCGGAGCTGGTGAAAAAGTGGGGCAAGGAGCCTGCGGACTGCTTCCTGGATATCCTGATGGCTGCTCCCACCCAGGCGGATGCCCGGGTATGCAATATGCAGGGCATTATGTTTAAGGAGCAGACCCAGATCGACAGCGTCATCAAGGACCCCATCTACCTGTGGCAGACAGACACTCGTGTGTCCACCGATGGCTCCGACGGCCCTCTGATCACCCGCAATAACATCCAGGACTATATGTCCATGTTCCATTTCTTTGTCCGCTACGTCCGGGAGCTGGGAGTTATCTCCATTGAGGATGCGGTGTGCAAGGCGACCTCCCGTCCGGCGGAATTCTACCGGCTGGAGAACCGTGGCATTCTGCTGCCCGGCTTCTACGCCGATGTGAACGTGTTCGATCTGGAGGCGCTGCAGATCCACGCCACCTTCGATAATCCCTGGCAGTACTGCACCGGTATGGACTACGTCATTGTCAACGGCACGCCCGTCATCGCAGGCGGTGAGCATACTAAGGCAAGAGCCGGCCGTGTGCTGCGCCATCTGCCCAAGAGGTGATAACATGTCGAAACAAGCGGATACCGTTTTCGCAGAGGTACGGCTCCAGGAGCTGCTCAGCGTCATCAACACCCAGGGCCGTGTCCGGGTCAACGACCTGTGCAAGCAATTTAATGTGACCCCTGCCACCATTCGTAAGGATCTAACCCGGCTGGAAGAATCCGGACTGATCCGCCGTGTCCACGGCGGTGCCATCAGTCTGGCGGAAAATGCCAATCTGGAGCTGACTTCCCGGGAGAAGGTGGGCATCCATACCGGGAAAAAGCAGGATATCGCCCGGCGGGCCTGCAAATATGTGAAGCCCGGACGGGTCATTGCGCTGGATTCCGGCACCACCACTATGGAGCTGGCAAAGCTGATCTGCAATATTCCGGATCTGACGGTGATTACCAATGATCTGACCATCGCCCTGTATCTGGAAAAGAATGCCCGGCATACGGTGATCCTGCTGGGGGGTACGGTGCGGACAGATTTCCACTGCACTGTGGGCAGTGCTGTGCTGCAGATGCTGGATGGCCTGCACATCGATACGGTGTTTCTGGGCACCAACGCCATTGACGCAGATTGGGGTTTGAGTACCCCCAATATGGAGATGGCCAATGTGAAAAGCAAGCTGATCCAGAATTCCCGGCGGGTGGTTTTGCTGGCGGACAGCTCCAAATTCGGGCGGGTTTCTCTGGCACGCTTTGCAAAGCTGGAACAGGTGGCTGTGCTGGTGACGGATGCAGATGCAGACCCTGAGGTGCTGGATTCCCTGCGCAATATGGACATAGAAGTGTGTACGGAATAACGGAAAGAGTAAATAACGGAAGCACCCTTTGGGCATTGCCCAAAGGGTGCATTTTGGAAATACAAATTCCGATTTAACGCTCTGACGAGCGAATTGAAAATTGAAAGTTGAAAGTTGAAAATTGTGGTATTTTCCTTCGGAAAATAATTTAAAACGTCGGCGTAGCCGACACAATCATTTTCAATTTTCAATTTTCCATTTTCAA
>JAFSFK010000060.1 GCA_017435245.1 Oscillospiraceae bacterium
AACGGGATCCTTGAATGCACCGTCACCGTAGACCATAACTTCAATGTGCTTGCCGGTCTTCTCCAGCAGACGTGCCTGAATATCCTCCACCAACTGCTGGCAGTCCTCTCTGGGGAACAGCTTGACAGTATCCTCAGTTGCCTTGTTGGAGCCAAGCAGGCCGTAGCGGGCGTTGTAGCCACTGCCGTTCACGGGTGCGGTCATAATCTCGTCCAGACCATAAACACGCTCAGCGCCGGCAGCCTTCAGCAGTCGCTTGGTGCGCACACGGGTGTGAATATCACAGTTGAGAACATTCTTGGTGTAGCTGAGAATGGCTCTGGGATCGTTGGCGAAGATTACTTCCACTTCAGCACCGCACTCCCGGATCAGCTGAGAGTAGTACTCTACATAATCAACACCGGTAAAGGGGTGCTTCACATAGCCAAACAGCTCACGATAGCGATCTTCGGACAGAACATCCTTGTACGGGTCAACGCCGTGCTTGTCCATCATATCCCAATCGATCAAGTGGTTGCCAACCTCATCAGCGGGGTAGCTGAGCATCAGAACGACCTTCTTGCAGCCCTTAGCGATACCACGCAGGCAGATAGCGAAGCGGTTACGGCTCAGAATGGGGAAGATAACACCTACAGTGTCGCCGCCAAATTTAGTGCGCACATCGTCAGCGATGTTTTCAACGCTTGCGTAGTTACCCTGTGCACGGGCAACGATCGCCTCAGTCATTGCGACGATATCCCGATCTCTGGGGGTAAGACCGTCGTATTTCATTGCATCGAGAATGGAACCGGTAACGATTTCGACAAGATCGTCGCCCTGTCGGATAATGGGAGCACGTACGCCCATAGAAACAGTACCTAACATCCGGCTCATAAAGAACACATCCAATCTGAAAAATAGAGTAGCGCTTGGTCAAGGCGCCTTTTACTTTCACATTATAATACAACAGTTGCCATTTGTAAAATAAAAAATCCAAAAAAATGAGAAAAAAATTTCCTGTTTAGAAAGACACCGACAGTATCATAGCTTTTTCGACAGAACTTGTATTTTTCCGTCAGTATTGCATATAAAACTCACGATACGTTTTTCCCGCTTGATTTCTTCCAGCGGTGTCTGTTGGAGTATATCCGCAGCGTCAAAACAGAAGATCCCGGTTTCCCGTTTTTTCTTGATAGCGGCACCCATCAGCATAGTCTTCATTTTATGGTAATCCAGAAGAATATCGTAAAGGGGGTCTTCTTCCAGTGACTTAATAAAACCGTGATCCGCAATCAGCTTCGTAATGGTGTCACCGACATCCTCTAATTGTGCAGCTTCAAGGATTTCCCGGTTACGTTCGACAAAATCGAAATACATTTGGACAAGTTTGCTGTCATCGTATTTTCTTCTGATGTACTGGTAAACGGGACGCATCTTCTGCCAGGAAGCGATAAAAATATCAAAGTATTCCAGTTTGGAACGCAGAGGTGTTTGGAATTCACGGAAGTGGGGGAATAAAACTGGATACTGCTGGATCAATTCCTCACAGGAACCAAGACCAATCGATCCTGTGATATTGGAAAATGCTTTTGCAAAGCTGAGTTCGCTTGCATATTGTGCAGAAAGCCTGGTACCCGGCAGGAAGGTACAAAGGTGGACAGTGCAGGAGGAACCTTTGATTTGGAGCAGTTTGGAGATCAGGGAGATCGTGTCAGAAAGATCTTCCTCGCTCTCCTCAGGGAAACCGTAGATAAAAGAACTGAGAACTTTGATGTTCTTATTGCAGATATACTGGATCTTTTCCACAACGTCATCCAGTTTTAGGTTTTTATTGGTGATTTTTTGCATTCTCGGTGAACCGGTTTCAATACCGATGAAGATCTTATTCATACCGGCGTCACTCATTATGTCGATCAATTCCTCGTCAATGCAGTCAAGACGGGCACTGCACTTCCAGGAAATGGGGAAATCCAAAGATTTGATCAATCGGCAAGTTTCCATCACCTGATTACGGTTTAGAGTGAACATATCATGCATAAAGCCAAATTTGGTGATACCAAATTGCCGGTTCAGTTCCTTGATTTCCTGAACCAATCGCTGTGGACTCTTTAATCGATATTTTCTGCCCCAGAAAGTGTTTGTGCTGCAGTAAGTGCAGCTGAAGGGACAACCCCGGCCAACATCAACAGGGAAATAGTCCTTCAAAAATTCCTCGGGTGGAATGGGAGAAAGTGCATAATTGATCTGCGGAAGAGAATCCAGATTCGGAATCAATTCCGGACGGGGATTGCAGATGACTTTATCTTCACTGCGGTAGACAAGACCGTCAATGCTGTGATCCGGTTCCCCTGACAACAGGGATTGAAAGAACGGAATAATGGTGTTTTCGCCTTCACCGCAGCAAATGTAATCCACCCAAGGAATCAGCAGCAACGTATCTGTAGCGACAATATCCGCTTGTGGACCACCAAATACAACATACGCATTACAGCGGCTTTTAATAGCCTGAGCGATTTTGATCATAATATGATAGCTGTCACAACGGGTGTAGAAAGAAACAATACGTGGTTGCTCACGGCAGATTGCGTCAGTGATACCGTTCAAAAATGTTTCAAAATCGTCGGGGTTGCCAAATCGAAAGAAAGGGAAAATTTTGGAGTTTAAACCGTTGCCCTGTAAAATAGAGGCAAGAAGTAAAGTGCCAATCGATTCTTGGTCGATCGTGTTCTCCAGAGTTGGCGTGATAAAAAGGATATCAGTCATAAATAACCTCCCGGATCATCGTTTGAAACGTTGTTTAGAGCCAGCGAGTGACTATAAACCATAATAGGATCAGAAGAATAGCGAAGGGAATATATGCAACCAGTGCAGCGGTGGCAATGCTGATTACACCGCAGCCCAAGTAATTCAGCAGCATTACAAGGCCGGCAAGGAGTGCTGTGGTTAAGATGGCTCTGGTAATCTGCTTACCTACAATGTTGGCGAAAAAGAAAGTGTAGAAAGCAGCGATCAGCGGGTTGATGGTGGTTAAAGCTGCACCGACTAAAAGCTTTAGAGCGCCAGTCAGGAGCATAAGCACCAGCAGCGCCAGAAGGATTGTGGGTGCATAGATCACGATGCCATCGGGCAGATAGCTGGTAAACAGCCAAATGACGAGCAAATGCAGCGCATAACCGATCACTACTGTCAAACAACGGAAGAAAAGCCAGCTGAATAATTTCTTTCCTTTTGGAAGCCAGCCGTCAGCCAGATTTACAAGGAAAGAAAGAACTACCATACTCAGAAGCTGGGAGCAGATCTGGGTATACTCGGCATTTTGAAAAGAGAACAGAACGAGGTTTGTTCCCTCCAGGGAGGCGAGGGGCAGGGGAGCCACAAGAAAGCGCAGCTGCGCCCCGGTGCTTTCCAGAATCACCGTGATCGCATAAATAAAGAGAATGCCGATGGCAGATGACACGGAACTGCTCAGTACCGATTTTTTACCAAAGATAAATCGTCCCAACAGTCCGATGATCAAAACTGCCAGTAACAGGATACCACCGGTCTTGGCCAGCGAAAGAATATCCACATTCAAAGACTGTAAGTTTTCGATAATAGATTCCATAGATAACCTCAAAAGGAAACAGCCGCCGGTATAATACCGGCGGCTGCACGTTGTGTAATTTAAAGTAAAATTACTTAATCTCAGCCTCAGCGCCGGCTTCCTTCAGCTCAGCGACCAGCTTCTCAGCATCTTCCTTGGAGATAGCTTCCTTCAGGGTCTTGGGGCAGTTGTCAACCAGATCCTT
>JAFSFK010000061.1 GCA_017435245.1 Oscillospiraceae bacterium
CTCGAACTCGCTACCTCCACCTTGGCAAGGTGGCGCTCTACCGGATGAGCTACACCCGCATCATTGGTGCCTCCGGTCGGAATCGAACCAACGACACGCGGATTTTCAGTCCGCTGCTCTACCTACTGAGCTACAGAGGCATATTGAGCAGAGCCTGAAGCTCTGCTCAGATGCTTTATATGGCGACCCGGAACGGACTCGAACCGTCGACCTCCAGCGTGACAGGCTGGCGTGCTAACCGACTGCACCACCGGGCCAAATTATTGGTGGGAACAACAGGGCTCGAACCTGTGACCTCCTGCTTGTAAGGCAGATGCTCTCCCAGCTGAGCTATGCTCCCGTATCGTCTGCCAGGTGCTCCGCACCTCAGCGACGTGGTTCATTATACACATTAAGCCGTGATTTGTCAAGGGTTTTTTTCGATTTTTTTGAGCAAATTTATACACCTGAAAAACCCTTTTGTTTCCGCTGTTTTTCCCCTTTAGGGAAACATTTCCCCCGTCCATTCCCCAGGCTGGACGGACAGGGGAAATATTTTATTACTCAAAGCTTTGCCCGGATCCTGCGAATATCCTCAGGGGTAAAGGTATAGATCTCATCGCAGAACTGGCATTCCACCGGGAAGGGTTTTCCTTCACCTGCGATCTCGTCAAGCTCCTTCTCACCCAGGCTGATCAGAGCTGCTGTGACCCGCTCCCGGGAGCAATAGCATTTATAGGACACCTCGGTAGTCTCCATAAACACCACGCCCAGATCGCCGCAGACAGCGCCCAGAATGTCCTCAGGGGTCATCCCCTGCTCCAGCATTTTTGTCACCGCACCGGCTCTCTGGATCCCCTTCTCCAGGGTATCGATCACCTCATCAGGTGCCCCGGGCAGCAGCTGCAGCAAATAACCACCGGCAACCTTTACACTGGCATCCGTATCGATCAGCACACCCAGGGCGCAGGCTGTGGGCGTCTGCTCACTTTGGGCAAAGTAGGCCGTCACGTCATCACCGATCTCGCCGGAGATCAACTCCACAGAGCCCACATAGGGTTCCTTCATCTGCAGGTCACGGATCACGGTCAGTGTGCCGTTGGTGCCCACGGTGGCGCCCACATCCAGCTTTCCGGGATACTTTTCCACCAGCGGAACATTGGGCTCATACACATAACCACGGACGTTGCCAACGGGGTCAGATACGCAGACAATACCGCCAATGGGGCCATCGGCTTTGATCTGCAGCGTCATTGAGCCGTTATCCACCTTCTGCATATTGCCCATCATAGAAGCCGCTGTCAGAGCCCGTCCAAATGCCGCAGTAGCGTTGGGTGTGGTCTTTTGGATCTGGGCGCCACGGCGCACCATCTCCGTCGAACGGATAGCTACCACCTTTACAAAGCCATCCATCGTCATACCTCTTACCAAATAGTCGCTCATAGAACTTTACCCTTTCTGGCCTTCAGATAGATCCGCAGCTCACCGGGACCGGGAGGAGCAAACTGTCTGTCAGCAAACACCTCAATATTCGTAAAACCTGCGCTGCGCAAATATGTCACCAGTTGTTCCTGAGAATAAGCGTATTCCCGATGTTCCTCAAAGCTGCGCTGCCACACATTCCCCTGCCGCTGGAACAAGTCCATTGCGTAGGAACAGACATTGGTATCCTCGTCAAATTCACCCCGCCAGATGCAGTACACATCCTCGTCCTCATCCAAAAATACCTGATCGTCCATTGCACGGAGCTTTTCCGGGGTATTCACATCAAAAATAAAACAGCCGCCGGGATTCAGGACCCGATACACCCGGCGGATCGCCTCCTGGCAGTCCACCGGATCCGTGATGTAGTCCAAGCTATCCAAAGCACACACTGCCAGATCCACGCCTCTGGGAAGCCGGAGCTGCTGCAACGGCTGGCAGACAAACATCGGCGGAGCCTCCAGCTCCTGGGCCTTCTGGCTGGCAACACACAGCATTTCCTCCGACATATCCACGCCGGTGACCCTCAGTCCCTTTTCCGCCAGCAGAAGTGATACAGAGCCTGTGCCGCAGGCAAGATCCACAGCCGTCCGGGGAGCGATGCCTTCCCGCTCTAATATCTCAAAATAAAAATCCACCGTGGCCTTATAATCCACATCATTGGTCAGCCGGTCATAGCTGAAGGCTAAATTGTGATATGCGTCCACAACGGATCCCCCTTTTTAGTAATGGATAATTGAAAATGGAAAATGGAAAATTGTGGTGTCGCCTACGGCGACGATTTAAATCATTTTCTAAAAGAAAATACCATAATTATCCATTATACATTATCCATTATCAATTCGTTTATCGAAACATTAAATATGAATTCGGAAAACTGTCCACATACGAAAAGCATCCCGGGCATTGCCCGGGATGCCCTTATTGGTTTTCTTACTTGCGGTTGAAGATGCTGAAGATATCGTCGATATCGTCAGAAGCTCTAACGCTGCGAGCCTCAGCCTTGGGTGCCTCAGCAATCTCTTCCTGCTCAAAGCCGGTAGCGATAACGGTAACCCGCATCTCATCCTCAAACTCATCAGAAGAGGTAGCGCCGAAGATAATGTTGGCGTTGGGGTTAGCAGCCTCCTGTACGATGCTGGCAGCAGTCTCCACATCGTCCAGAGTCAGCTCGGAAGAACCGGTAACGTTCACCAGAACGCCGGTAGCGCCGTTGATGGAAGTCTCCAGCAGGGGGCTTGCAACAGCAGCCAGAGCAGCCTGCTCAGCCTTCTCCCGGCCGGTAGCAACGCCTACACCCATATGGGCACGGCCCGCATCCTTCATAACAGCAGAAACGTCAGCAAAGTCCAGGTTGATGATCACATCTTCGGAGTAGCCTACCAGACCGGAGATGGAGGTCACAGCCTGCTTCAGCACATCGTCAGCAATACCGAAAGCATTGGCAAAGGTGATCTTCTGGTCGGTAACGTACTTCAGACGGTCGTTGGGAATGATGATCAGGGAATCAACCTTGCCGCCCAGAGCTTCAATGCCGCTCTCAGCCTGGCGCATACGGTTTGCACCCTCAAACTTGAAGGGCTTGGTCACAACACCAACGGTCAGGATGCCAGCCTCACGGGCCAGATCTGCCACGATGGGAGCTGCGCCGGTACCGGTACCGCCGCCCATACCTGCGGTGATGAACACCATATCGGTGCCCTTCAGCACCTCAGCGATCTTGGCACGGGATTCCTCGGCAGACTTCTGGCCGATCTCAGGCTTGGAGCCTGCACCCATACCACCGGTGAGCTTCTCACCGATCTGGACCTTGTTTGCACACTTGGACTTATTCAGATCCTGCTTATCGGTATTGATAACGATGAAATCCACACCGCTGACACCGGCTTCGATCATACGGTTAATAACGTTGTTGCCGGCACCGCCGACACCGATCACCTTGATTTTAACAACACGTTCCTGGAAAACTTCAGACATTTATGCTCTCCTCCTATGTATATTTCGCTTTCGTGGCGAAGTCCACTTCGCTATAATCACAATTGTACTTCTATATTCTACTCCGAAAATCCCAATTGGTCAATAGAAATTCTCATTTTTCCTATAAGAATTTACATTTTCCTGGTTATTCATCTAAAAACGGCGTATATCCCACCTGATCCGGCCAGGTAGTGAAGCTCACATCCAGTTCGCCCCGCTGATAATCCGTCATCTGGTCGATGGCCTGCTTCATTGCCTTGACTTTCTTCCCCAGCTGTGCGCCGTCACCCAGGATCACCTGGTAGCGGTCCTCATACCACAAGCGCAGATCGTAAATATCCGTCACATCTACGCTGTCCACACCGCCCAGGACACTGTTGTCCTCCAGATACTGCAAAATAGAAATGGCAGTATCCAGCTGTTCTGACGGCAGGACTGTCAGGGGGATCACCGCAGGAGCCGTGACTTCCTCGGTAGCCGTGGTTTCCTCCGGTTCTGTTTCAGAGGTTTCCTCCGTCGCTGCCTCGGTAGGTGCTTCCGGCTGTGCAGCCTTCACCTGTCCCCCAACTGCAGGCACCTCGATCAGGACACCAAGGATCTTGGTATAGCTGTCAGACTGAACCAATGTTGTCTGCTCCACGACACGCCCTCCGGAGGTCATCAGCCACCAGCTGCTGTCGGATGCCTGTACAGCATACACCACATCCAGCTCCGTAATTTCAATATTTACCGTATCCGGCAATTTTATTCCAAGCCGCACCGTATCCACATATGGCAGCTGCGTTCTGATCTTCCCCGCAACCATAGCTTCGTTCAGAGTCAGCAGGTTTTCCCCCTCCTGAATGCCGGAAGCCTGCCGGATATCCCAGGGCGTGTATTTCTGGGTACCCGCTACTGCCACCGTTTCCACCTTAAAGAAGATGGACATTCCCAGAGTCAGTGCCAGCACCACCGCAGCAACCGTTAATAAATGCAGCAAAAACCGATTCCGCTGAAAGGCCTTGGGCTGGGTATAGACCACATCCGCCGTTTTTTTCCGCCGGGTTCCGGTTGCAGCTGCGCCGGATCTTGCCCGGACTGCTCGCTTTCTTTCTTTGGTATCCATAGTTTATTGCACCTTACCCTTTGCCAGGTTCTCCATAATGCGGCATACCCGCTCCGCACAATCGGGGATCGCCATATCCTGCAAGGACTTTCGCATATCGCCATATGCCTTGGGATCGGCAAGCAGGCTCTGAATATGCTCCAACAGAACATCGGCACTGCATTCCCTCTGACGAACCATAATTGCGGCTCCGTGATCCACCATCACCTGGGCATTTTTTGTCTGGTGATCGTTGGCCACGTTGGGAGACGGGATCAGAATATTGGGCGTGCCCGCCACTGCGATCTCATTACAGCTGGCAGCACCGGCACGGCTGATAACCACATCTGCCGCCGCCATCACGGTTGGCATATTGTAGATATACTCAGACATACGGATCGCAGGCGCATTTTCCAGTTCAACGCCCTGCTCCCGAACATACTCATCCATCCATCTCCAGCCGTAGCTGCCGGTGGCGTGGATGTGCTGATACGGGAATCCGGCATCCTGCTCCAGCTTAAACAGCTTGCCGATGGCCCAGTTCATGGTTTCAGCACCCTGACTTCCGAAGGCAGACACGATCACAGGCCGCTCATCCAGGCCCAGCTCCTTGCGGGCATCGGCACGCTTGGTGTAGATAAACTCACGGCGCACCGGCATACCCACCACTTCCACCTTGGAAGGGTCGCTGTAATAGTGGCCGCACTCCGGGAAGCACACCAACACCTTATCTGCCCAACGGGAGATCAGCTTGGTGGTAAGACCGGGAATGGCATTGCTCTCGTGGACGCAGATGGGGATCTTCATCATCGCACCTGCCAGCAATGCAGGGAAGCTGGCATAGCCGCCGGTGCCAATGATCACCGCAGGCTTGAACTCCCGGATGAGCTTTTTGCAGATGCGGATACCCTTAAGATTCAGGCTGACCGCCTTCAGGTTATTCTTAATGGCACGAAGGCTCTTTCCACGGTAAAAGCCGTCGGCGGGAAGCTTCACCAGCTCATAGCCCGCCTGGGGCACCAGTGTGGTCTCCAGACCCATTTCGCCGCCCACGAACAGGATCTTACTGTCGGGATGGCGTTCTTTCCATATATTGGCAATTGCGATGGCCGGATTGATATGTCCGCCGGTACCGCCGCAAGTAAAAATCACATTCATAAAGGTTCCTCCTGTTGTGCTGCCCGATCCCGGTAGCGTGAGATACTGAGTATGATCCCCATTTCTCCCAAATTCACCGCCAGGGCCGTTCCTCCATAGGAGAAAAAGGGCAAAGCGATGCCGGTGGAGGGGAGTAAATTGGTCACAACCCCAAGATTGAGTATGGTTTGGACTGCGATCAGAGTGATCAGTCCGGCAGCCAGAACCGTGGAAAAACGGTCCGGTGCCTTCAGGGCGATCCAATAGCCCCGCAGGATCAGCGCCGCAAACAGCGCAATTATGAGCAGGGCGCCAACCAGCCCCAGCTCTTCACAGATTATGGCGAAAATATAGTCGTTATACTGAAAGGGCAGGTACAGATATTTCTGTCTGCTCTTCCCCAATCCCAGGCCAAACAAGCCTCCGGAACCGATGGCATACAGCGATTGCAGGATCTGATAGCCGGTATCCGCCGGGTCCTGCTCCGGGTGCAGCCAGGCCGTTACCCGGTCACCGGCATACCCCATAAAGCTGATATATACGACAACAAATACAACTGCTGCCCCTGCTCCACACAGCAGCCATTTGGGATGGGTCCCGGCGACGAACATCATCACCACCGCCACCATTCCCATCAGCATAATGGCAGACAGATGCTTTTCCAGTGCCAATGGCACCAGGATCCCCAGCAATGCCCCACCAAAGCCCAAAACGCCGTACCGGAAGGTTCGGGCATCGCTCCCAAAGCCTTTGGTAAGCCGGGCAAAGAGCACGATGAGGGTAAATTTGGCGATCTCCGACGGTTGGAACTGCAAGCCTGCAATGTTGATCCACCGGCGGGCACCGTTAACGGATTCCCCGAACAGCAGCACCGACAGCAGCAGCGCAATGCTGATGCCATACAGCGGCCAGGCCATACCCAGCCAGAATTTCGGCGGGATCCTGCTCAGCACCCACATCGCCGCCAACCCGATCCCGGCGCAGGCTCCCTGCTTGAGCAGATACCGGGTCGACTGGGTATAGCCGGTATCATACATACTCTGAGCAGAGCTTGCGGAATAGAGCATTGTAAGCCCCACCGAAAGCAGCATCAGCAGGAGCAGCAAAAAGATGGTATCCACACGTTCTCCCGTCCGTTTTTTTGCCGGACGGCGGTTCTCTTTGGCATACAGAAGGCTCTGCGATGCCATAAGATCTCCTTTCCCTCAGGTAATACCAAACCAGGCGATCACGCACATCACAGCGGATACCGCCGTGAACACGATGCAGATCTTCTCCTCTTTCCAGCCGCACATTTCAAAGTGGTGGTGGATGGGAGACATTT
Organism: Oscillospiraceae bacterium; assembly: GCA_017435245.1. Lineage (GTDB taxonomy): Bacteria > Bacillota > Clostridia > Oscillospirales > Oscillospiraceae > Faecousia. The sequence goes on from JAFSFK010000061.1 coordinate 6,984, forward strand.
TAAACAGCCGCTTGCCGTGGGTCAGCTTAAAGTAGGCCACCTGCAGGATCACGGACAGGGTCTCCATAATATACACGATTCCCACCAGGACAAGGATCAAAGGCATATCCAGAGCAAAAGCCATGGCACAGACCACACCGCCCAAAAACAGAGAGCCGGTATCGCCCATAAACACCTTGGCAGGATGCCAGTTGTAGAACAGGTATGCCACCAATCCGCCCACCAGACAGGCAGGCAGCAGTGCCAGATCATATTTTCCCTTCAAGACAGCAGCAGCGGTAAAGAAGATCATCACGGGAATGGTGACGCTGCTGCTCAACCCGTCCACACCATCGGTAAGGTTCACCGCATTCACACAGCCCACCATCACGAACATAGCAAAGAAAATATACACCAGCGGATGCATAGGAACAACGGTATTTACAAAGGGGATGTACAGGCTTCCGCTCATCACGCCCTGCTTGTACAGGATGTACAGGTAGATGGCAGATACCGCCATCTGCAGCAGTGCCTTCTGGGCAGAAGTAAGGCCCAGATTGCGCTTATACTTCATCTTGAAGAAATCGTCCAAAAAGCCGATCACACCAAAGCACAAAGCCAGCACCAGTACATAAAACGCAGTGTGGTCCTGCATTGTAAACAGGCTGCCCAGCAGGCACAAGATGGCAGATGCGATAAACATCAGGCCGCCCATCATGGGAGTACCTGCCTTATAGTTATGCCAAATCGGACCATCCTCACGGATGGACTGTCCGGCCTTCAACGCCCGCAGCACCGGCAGCAGAAAATAGCCGATGGCACCGGTCAGAACAGTGCAGACCGCTGCGGTAATCAGGATTCTTGTCATTGGGTCATCCTCCGAATTATTTCTCTTCCTCCAGGAACTGCTCGATTACCAGCTCCATACGCATACCACGGCTGCCCTTAAACAGGATCACATCGCCGGGCTTTACCAGCTGCTTCAGCACCTTTACCAGCCGGTCCCGGTCGGTAAAGGCTCTGGCCACATTCTGAGGCATACCGCCGGTGAGGGCACCGTTGAGCATACGCACACTGTTTTCACCATAAGCAAGGAGGATATCCGCCCGTTCGGCAGCGATCCGGCCCACCTTATAATGCTCTGCAGCTGTACATACACCCAGCTCCAGCATATCGCCCAGAACCGCCACGTGGCGTCCGGGACGGTTGCCAAGCACCCCCAGTGCCGCCGCCATAGACTCAGGTCCAGCATTATAACAGTCACGGATGATGGTATATCCGTTCTTTTCGTAGATCTCCTGACGGCCTGCCATATTCTGGAATTGCGACAAAGACTTTCGGATATTCTCAGGCGATACGCCCAATTCCAGGGCAACCGCCACCGCCGCAAGAGCATCGTGGACATAGTGCTGTCCCTCCAGCGCCAGCTCGATGGGAAATGCCTTATCCGCACATCTTGCCCAGAAGCGAAGCATCCCGGGCACCTCGGTAATATCCTTGCCCAGCACATCGCACTCACCATTGCGAACACCGAAGAAACCCACATTCTTGCCGCTGGTCAGCCGCTGATTCCACAGCAAAGCATCGTCACCGTTGAGGAAGATCTTGCCATCATCAGGCATACCCTCAACGATCTCCAGCTTGGCCTGCAGGATACCCTCCATAGAACCCAGATGCTCGATATGCATCGTACCGATGTTCACGATCACCGCTACATCCGGCTTGGCAATGGATGCAAGGTATGCGATCTCCCGGAAATGGTTCATACCCATTTCCACCACCGCCACCTCGGTATCTTCTTCCATAGCCAGAATGGCCATAGGCATACCGATATCGTTGTTATGGTTTACCGGGGTCTTACCCACCCGGTAGACACTCTGGAGCACTGCTGCGGTCATTTCCTTGGTAGTACTCTTTCCCACAGAGCCGGTGATGCCTACCACCTTCATACCGATGCGCTCCCGCTCTCCACGGGCAATATCACCCAACGCTATGCGGGTGTCTTCTACCACGATGGCAGGATAATCTCCATCGCAGTGGGTACACAGCACCGCTGCCGCACCCTTTTCCAAAGCGGCAGGAATAAAGTCATGACCGTCCCGCACACCCTGCAGGGCAACAAACAGCTGCCCGGCTTCCAGCTTACGGGTATCGTTATTGGCACCAAAAAATGTTACGTCCTTATACTTGGGATCAATACTGCCGCCGCACCATTGGGCAGCCTGCTGTAATGTGATCACACCCATTGTAAATTACCTCGTTTTCTCCAGGTAAGCGGCAACCACTTCCCGCTCATCCAAATGGTGCTTGACACCACAGATCTCCTGGTATGTTTCGTGGCCCTTTCCGGCCAAGATAATTATATCATTTTTTTGCCCAATGTCCATAGCATAATAAATGGCTTTTATGCGGTTTTCGATCACTTTATAATTATTTTTGCTGCTGTCAACACCCTTGAGGATATCGTTGATAATGGCTCCCGGCTCCTCGGTACGGGGATTATCGGAGGTGATCACCGCAATATCGGCAATATCCGTACCGATCTTACCCATAATAGGCCGCTTGATGGGATCCCGGTCACCGCCGCAGCCAAAAACAGCGATGGTCCTGCCCTTACAGAAGCCCTTGACGGAAGAAAGCACATTCTCAAGGCCATCGGGGGTATGGGCATAGTCAATGAGGACTGTATAGTCCTTGCCGGGAGTGGGTACCACCTCCACCCGGCCCTTTACGCCCTTGGCAGTTTTCAGCGCCTGGGCCGCATCGGAAAGAGTGATCCCCAGCTGCAGCGCCATCGCCAATACCGTCAGTGCATTGTAAACGGTAAATTTTCCGGGAATGGGCAGCTGCACTTCCACCCGCTCCTGCTTATAAACCGCAGCAAAGCGGATACCATCGGAAAGTAGCTCCAGATCCTCGGCGTTCAGATCTCCATTGCCCTTAACAGAGGTGGTGATCAGATCGCATCCGGATCTGCCGCACATTCTCTGGAACCAGGGATCGTCAACATTGGCAGCACCCCGATCACAGCGGTTGAACAGCTCCGCCTTAGCGTCGCAGTAGGCTTCCATAGTCTTGTGGAAATCCAGATGATCCTCCGTCAGGTTGGTAAAGGCAGCCACATCATAGTGCATACCGCCTACCCGCTCCAGAGAAATGGCGTGGGAGGACACTTCCATCACAACGTGGGTACAGCCTGCATCACGCATTTGCGCCAGCAGCGCCTGTACCTCAAAGCTCTCAGGCGTAGTACGCTCCGTGGGGATGCTTTGATCACCGATCATATTCTCCATGGTACCCATAAGTCCAACTTTAGCACCCAGCACCTGCTCTAAAACGTGCTTCAGAAGAAGGGTGGAAGAGGTCTTACCATTGGTTCCGGTAACACCAATGAGCTTCATAGAGGCAGCGGGATCGCCAAAATAATTTCTGCCGATCAGCGCCAGTGCCAAGCGGTCAGAATCCACCTGTACATAAGGCACATCCCCCTCAGGGATCTTGGCTGTGACTACCGCTGCCGCACCCTTTTCCAGTGCCATAGGGATATATTTATTTCCATCGGTGGCAAAGCCGGAAATGGCCACAAACAGGCAGCCCGGCGTCACCTTTCTGGAGTCATAAGCAACACCGGTGATCTCGGTTTCCAGATCCGCACCGACCTGCAAGATTTTCACATCTGTAAGCAATTCTTTCAGCTTCATATCAAACACTCCTTTGTAAAACACGCTAATCGTGAGCGCCTATATCCGCAAATTCCAATCGAATGGTGGTTCCCACCGGGACCTGGGTATCCTTCGCCTCAGATTGGGCAGTTACCACAACGTCATAGCTGAGGCTGTCATTTCCACAAACCAGAATATATAGTCCGAGACTGCCCGCAGTATCGCTGGCCTGCTGGCGGTTCATACCGGTAAAGTCCGGCACTGTGACCAGCCGTTCCGCCGGATCCTCACCAAAATACAAGATCACCTGGCTGTCCCCGGGAACACATTCTCCCGGTGCCGGGATCTGTGCCGTTACCGCTTCCCCGCCGCCTACCGCAGTGGCTGTCAGCCCCTGCTCTTTCAGAAGTTTCTGTGCCTGTTCAGCCGTCAATCCGGTCATATCATCCAGGATCACCTGCCGCCCGGCCGCATCGTCTTCAGCGTAATTGCGTTCCACATCCAGATAGGGCAGAATATCCGCCATCACAGCACCTACAGTAGGCGCTGCCATCACACCGCCGGAAATATAGATCCCCGTGGAGCGGGAGGGTGTATCCAGGGCTACCAATACAATATACTGCGGATCGTCCATTGGCGCAACCCCTACAAATGATACGATTTTATCCTGTACACGCTGGCCATTCTCGTCAAAAACATCAATTTTCTCGCTGGTGCCAGTCTTTCCGCCAATATCAAACCCGGAAACTGTGGCATTTTTGGCAGTTCCATCCGTCACAACAGAGCGGATCAAGCCGCACATCGTTTCCGAAGTCTCTGCACTGATCACCTGCCGAAGTACCGTTGGTTCCTGCTTGAGGACAGTATTCCCCTGCGCATCCACCACCTCAGAAACCAGATACGGCTCCAGAAGATAGCCGCCGTTGACCACCGATGCAATTGCCCGTACCAGCTGCAGGGGCGTGAGTTTAAAGGTCTGTCCGAAGGATGCGGAGGTAAGGGACGCTGTTCCCCATTTTTCCGTATCCACGATCAAAGACTTATCAAAAAATACGCCCTTGCTCTCCCCTGCCAGATCGATGCCGGTCTTCTCCAGCACACCGAATTTCTGAATATACTCATAAAAACGCTCGCCGCCCAGACGCAGGCCAATGTTGGCAAAGGCAAGGTTGCAGGAATTCTGTAGCGCCTGCGCTGTCTGTTGGGAGCCGTGCCCGGTAGATCGCCAGCAGTGCAGCAGCTGCGCTCTGCCCGGGATCTGCTGGGCACCGGAGCATTGGAATCCGGTATCCAAGTCCACCGCACCGCAATCCAAAGCCGCAGCCAACGTCAGCACTTTGAAGGTAGATCCCGGCTCATAGCCATCAGAAAGGCAGCGATTTCTCCACTGCTTCAGCTGCGCAAGATGAAGTGCCTGGGCATATGCCTCTTTCCCGGCAGTATACGCCGAACTCTGTGCCGGTTCCATTAGATAACTAAGGCGCATCTGCTCCAGCTGCTGCACCGTTTCGGTATCTAAAATTTCCAGATAGTTATTGGGGTCATAACTTCCCAGGGTCGCCATCGCCAGAATTTCTCCGGTATTGACATCCATTACCATCCCAAATGCGCCGTTTTGCACCGCATAGCGGTCAATGGCGGTTTGCATCTGCTTTTCCAGGCAGGCTTGAACCGTTGCATCCAGTGTCAGGATCAAACTGCACCCTTGGGTAGCGCCGATGTAATTCTCATAGGAAAAGGGCATATCCATTTCGTTGTTGCCCTTGGTGGTGATCACCGAACCGGCATCCCCCTCCAGATAGGCATTGTAGGATGCCTCGATCCCCTCGGAGCCGGTGCCCGAATCATTGGTAAACCCGATCACCTGCGCAGCAAGCGTGCCGTAGGGATAAGTACGCATAGTACCCGGCTCCAGATGGATGCCGCTGATACCATATTCGTTGATATATTCCCGGACCTGGGCAGCAGTCTGCGCATCCACCTTTTTCCCGATCTGCTTATAGCGCATTTTAAGGTCCGATGCCTGTTCTGCGATCCACGCAGGATCTGCATCCAGTATCTCTCCCAGCGCCTGGCTGATAGCCGGGACATCCGCCTTGGACTGCTTCAGCTCGTGGGGATCCAGGTAAATGTTCTCCACACCCTTATTGCAGGCCAAAACATTCATATTCCGGTCGTAGATCGTGCCCCGGTCCGCAGAAACCGTGGTGGTACGGGTCTGATTGCGCAGCGCCAGCCGGGCATAGTACTCGTAATCGGTGACCATCAGGCTGTACAGCCGCAGGCTTACCGGCACAAACGCCGCCAGTCCCAGGCACAATGCTGTATAGAAGATCCTTCTTTGCTGACCGCTGTCCCCCCGTACCCGGGCATAGCTTTTCTTCTTTTGCCTTTTCGCCATACCATCCCGACCTTTCCCAAAGCCTTTGAATGGGCAGCAAGGGAATCCCTCGCCGCCCATTGCAGCTGCTATTAAAGTCTATTGGCCGGGACGGCCATTATGCATTACGGAATAGATACATCAATTGGAGTAGAGCCGATCTGCTCTGCCGGAACCATACCCAAGGCTTTTGCCGTCTGCTTGATCTCGTTCAGATCATAGGACTGGGCATACTCCTGCGTCAGCCGTTGGTTTTCCTGCTGCAGATAATGGACATAGGAAGCCATATCGTCAGCCTCTGCACGAACGGCATAATATTTACCCACACCAATTGCCATCACGATCAAAAGGCATACCGCCACAGCCATACTTAGAATCGCAACCGGATCCACATAAATGGCTTTACCCTTGCTCTTTTTCTGAGCAGGCAGACGAAGGGTATTCCTTTTAAGGGGTGCAACCGGCTCCAGCTTGCGGGCCGCACTGCCGTCAGTATAAAAGCGAACATACTGAACACTCGGATACTGTGCCATCGTTACTCCCCTTTCTGAAAATCAAAGTTTCTCACATACTCGCAGCTTTGCGCTGCGTGCTCTGGGGTTTCGTTCCAGTTCTGCATCGGTCGCCACGATGGGCTTCCGACTGATGATCTTTACCTTTGGCTTTTTACCGCACACGCACACAGGAAAACTGGGTGGACAGGTACAGCCTTTGGAGGCAGCTGTCATAGCGGTTTTCACGATCCGGTCTTCCAGAGAGTGGAAGGTGATGATTGCCAATCGTCCGCCGGGATTCAAAAGATCAATTGCATCCTCCAGTACCCGTTCCACGCTGCCAAGCTCATCATTGACTGCGATACGGATGGCCTGAAAGCTGCGCTTTGCCGGGTGCTGCTTTTCCCGCAGGGCCGCTGCGGGCATTGCGCTGCGGATAATATCCACAAGCTCCAGGGTGTTCTTGATGGGCGCTTCTTCTCTACGGCGGCAGATCGCAGCAGCGATCTGGGGTGCGTAACGCTCCTCGCCGTAAGTGTAAAGGATCCGCTTCAGTTCTTCCTGGGGCCAGGTATTGACCACCGTTTCAGCACTTAAGCTGTCCTGGCTGTTCATACGCATATCCAAGGGAGCATCGGTCATATAGGAGAACCCACGACTGCCATCATCCAACTGAGGAGAGGATACGCCCAGATCCAGCAAAATGCCGTCCACACCGGGAATATCCAGATCCTTAAGCACCTGTGCCATCTCGCAGAAATTGGAGTGGACCAGGGTAACATTTTCTTTATAAGGTTCCAACCGCTCCCCCGCTACCTTAAGGGCTACCGGGTCACGGTCGATGCCGACGAGCCGACCGGTGGTCAGCCGCTTGGCGATTTGGGTAGAGTGCCCGGCGCCACCCAGGGTGCCGTCCACATAGATTCCGTCCGGTTTGATATTCAGTCCTTCGATGCACTCATCCAGAAGGACAGAGATATGGTGAAATTCTGTCATAGACCAATTGCCTCCAGAGAAGCCAGCAGCTTTTCGGGAGTAAGGTTCTCCGCTTCAAACTTCTTAAATTCTTCCGCATCCCAGATCTCAGCCTGACCGGCCCGACCCACGATCATCACTTCCCGATCGATCCCGGCATACTCCAGAAGAGACTGAGTCACGCCGAATCGGAACTGCTTATCCGGGCTGCATTGGGTGGCATACATAAAGATCAGGCTGGTTGCGGCAGAGCGCTGGGAAATGGGCAGTTCATTATAATTCTGCTGCAGCTTCTGCCAATCTTCACCGGTGTAGACCGTCAGGCAGCGATGACCGCAGTTGACACCCAGGGTAATATAAAAATCATCGCCCATCTCTGAACGCAGCTTTGCAGGGACAAAGAGTCGATTCTTTTCGTCCAGCTTTGCCGGGTATCTGCCGATCATTTCGCCACCTCCTACTCCATTTTGCTCCACTTAGCTACCCTTTTGCTCCATATAGTGACAGTATAACGGATGTATTTTCAAAAATCAATACTTTTATCAATAAAAATTCAAATTATTTCAGGAAAATACAGGAAAATCCCAATTTTAGAACACTCGTTCTAAAATCGGGATTGTGTTCGTAATTCAATTGTAACCCCCGGTTACAGACTGTATACAAATTCCGTTTTATCGAGCTGTTGCGACACTCCGCCAAAGGCCCCCTTTACACAAGGGGGCTGTCGAAAATCTTTGATTTTCGACTGGGGGATTGTCAAAAAACGCTAAATTACAACCCCTCCGTCTGAAATCACAGATTTCAGACACCTCCCCTTACACAGGGGAGGCTTTAAATTTTGCATCTATCAAACTGCTCGATAAATCGGAATTTGACAGCATTACGGATGCAAAAATCCCCCAACCTTGCGGTTGGGGGATGATTGTTAGTTAGCAATTACGCAAACTGAGTGTGGATTACTCGTAGATCTCGGTAACACCGCCGGAACCGACGGTACGGCCACCCTCACGGATAGCGAAACACAGACCCTTCTCGATAGCGATGGGGGTGATCAGCTCAACGTTCATAACAACGTTATCGCCGGGCATGCACATCTCAGTGCCCTCGGGCAGAGTGATGATGCCGGTAACGTCAGTGGTACGGAAGTAGAAC